>DAHXPE010000297.1 GCA_027364495.1 Candidatus Heimdallarchaeota archaeon
GCTTTAAATAACTTAAACACTTACAAAATCTTTTTATTATTCCTTATTCCAAAATTAGATTTTATTTTGGAATGTTTTGAATAGATCCTTTTAATTTGAAAATAATTCATCCCGGAACCTTGAGATTCCTAAAAAGAAATAATTTTATAACAATTTAATCAGAAAAGGCAACAATTGTTAGGGAATAAATCGATTTTTGGGAAAAGAGTATTGAAGAGACTATTTATTATTCTTTTTAAACAATTATAGGGAATCTAAAAATATTTTAAAATAACCAGTTAATGAATTCTGAAATATGCTTGCAATCATTATTTAGCTGTTGAAAACCCAATGGCTGAATATATAGGACAAGAACTCGTATATGACGTCCAAAGAAAAACCAAAGCAAGTATTGCTAATATTGCTCCTACAACCAGCGCTATTAAATTAGATGCCATTTCTAATGCTAAATATTCACTTACTAACAAAAATATAATTGCTACTATGACTCTTATTCTTCCATCAGTTTTACTCATATTGATTTTCATTTTCATTCACCAAATTTGATTCTAAAATAACTTTAGTAATGTTTACGGATTATAATTTAACATTAAAATCAACGTATTAATTTTTTATTCTTATGACTATTTAAGATTTTTTATTTATCCTAATTCCAATCAATTACATGAAATTCCGTTTATTTAATTTTTTTCCTATTATTAACCAGATACGCGACGAAGTTTGCTCATATTTAAACCAAATTCTAAAACAGAAATTAAATAATCAACAAAAAGATTGATATGAAGTTAAGGCAATTTTATTTTTTAATTTTTATTCCCAATCCAGACTTCTTGAAACTGCCTTTTTCCAAAAAGTTATTTTTCTCTCACAAGGATAATTTTTATCTGGTTCGAACTTTGATTCTATAACTTGAACTTTTTTAAGATCATCGAGTGATTTCCAGATGCCTGCACCAAGACCTGCTAAGAAACCTGCTCCTAAAGCGGTTGTTTCCACATTTTTAGGTCGTTCAATTGCTTTTTGAAGGAGATTTGCCTGTATTTGCATTAAAAAGTCGTTTTTACATGCTCCACCATCAACCCGAACTGCTGCTATAGATGTCTTCGCTTCTTCTGCTAGTAAATTAACTATTTCATAAGTTTGTAAAGCAATTGCTTCGAGTGATGCTTTAGCAATATCATTTCTATTAGTACCACGAGTCATGCCAAATATGGATCCTCTTGCTCGTTGGTTCCAGTGTGGAGCACCTAAACCAACGAAAGCAGGAACGATAACAAGGTTGCCACCATCAGTTGATTGTTTGGCAAGGTTCTCAACTTCAGAAGACTGGTGAATAATTCGTAATTCATCTCGTAACCATTGAATCAAAGCACCAGTTATAAAAACTGCTCCTTCCAATGCGTATTCTGTCTTTGCAACATCATTTATAGCCCAAGCAGCTGTGGTCAATAATCCTTGAGTGCTGATTTTATAATTTGATCCAATATTGGTCAACGCAAAGTTACCTGTTCCATAGGTGACCTTGGTATCCCCAACATTGTAACAATTTTGTCCGAAAAGTGCAGCCTGTTGATCGCCAGCGATTCCTAAAATTGGGATGTTATGATGGTCTCGGGTCCAGTAACGTTCAGTATTTTTGGTAGAACTGGGAATAACATCGGGTAAAGTCCAGGATGGAATTTCAAGAATATCCAAAAGTTCTTGGTCCCATTTTTTATCTTTCAAGTTAAATAGTAATGTTCTTGAAGCATTGGTGACATCAGTGACATGTTTTCCACTCATTCTATTGATAAGAAATGAATCTATTGTTCCAAAACGTAATGTGTTGTCCTTAAGAGCCTGTTGTACTTTCGAATCATTTTTAATGAGCCATTTCATCTTACTACCTGAAAAATAGGCATCTAAGATTAGACCTGTTTTTTGATGAAACCGATCTTTGTAGCCATCTTTAATTAATTGTTCAATTATTTCCGTAGTTCGACGACATTGCCAAACAATGGCATTCGCTAACACTTTTCCTGTTTTACCATCCCATGCCACGACTGTTTCGCGCTGATTAGTTATGCCAATAGCTTTGATTTTATTCCAACCGATTTTTTTGACAGCTTTAGAAGTAATTTCTTCAACATTACGCCAAATTTCATTAGGATCATGTTCAACATAACCAGGATA
>DAHXPE010000300.1 GCA_027364495.1 Candidatus Heimdallarchaeota archaeon
TAATTTTTTTAATAATTCAGTAGCCAATTTATATTGAAATAAGGTACCAGAATCAGTAAGATCACCACAACATATAACAATGGCATCTTTAGGTTGACTATTAACTAGATCCATTCCTCTATAATACATTTGTTCATTAAATGTTCCGCCAATATGAAAATCTGAAATACACACAAATTTTATTTCCATAATTCAACCTGATTTGTGCTTTTTTAGAATTATATTATGTTACAATTCTTAAATTTTTAGAATTTCAGTTTAAGAAAAAAGTTCAAAATCTATATTTATAGTTAGTTTTAGAATTTCAGTTTAACTACGGGTTTCTATTTATATCATAAACATTAGCAGGTAAGCATCAGCGAACATATTGTATTTATAATAAATCTCTTATTATTATTTTTAAGAAAAAACTTGAAATAGAAAAGGAATCAGATGGAAAGAGAAAAAATTAATGCAAATTCAAGATTTTTTAAACAGCAAATGGATTGGTCATTAGAAGAACTTAATCAAAATAAAATGATCCTTCATTTCGCCACCCATCGAAAAGAGGACTTTTAAATTAAGATTAATATATTATTTATTAAAATCGATAAAAATTTGGATATATACCCATTTGATAATACATATTTATTTTACCTTGTAATAACAAAATCAATTTCTGGTATATGTAGATGTTGGCGAATTATTAAATTTATTATTATACATCCCCTTGATTTATTTTCTTTCCTTTACTTAAGAAATCGGATAAAACCACTTTACCCATTAATTCTATGAAAGAACTCACCTGACTGACCATTCCTACAAAGGCAGTTTTATCATTGGGGTCTTGGGTACCAAACATAACCTCTTCGCCGTCTCTATCTACTGCTAAAAATGGTGGGTATTTAGTTTCTGTTCCACCAATTTTACCAATCTCTATTGATCTCAAGGTTACGTTATCTTGGTTCAATAACTTTCTTATCAATTGAACATGTTCTTTATTATTCATATCAAACTGACAGGATATATCCACTCTTTTAGGCCTCTTAGCATTGGTTATAGAATCCATTAGATTATCAAGATCTTTTGGATTAGGTACCAATAAAGTAACCCTCGTCTTCATTGCTTTAATCATGTTTTGAACTTGAACTATTGAACCGGACCATCCTATAATACCTAATGATTCAATTTGTGGATAAGTATATTCTTTGACCAGCTGGTTGAATCTGCCTAGTAGAGATGAAGGTGGGGTTAACAGATCTTCTCCGACTTTTGCTAATTTTTCAAATTCTCCAGCGTGATCTTGTAAATTTGTTTTGAGTGACTTTGCCTGTTCGTCTACTCCTTGGGTTAAAGATTGGCGAATTGTTGATTCTGTTGCTATAAAACCTGCAATTGATGAAGTTAATAGTTCCTGAGTTCTATTAAAGAGTTCAAATTTCTCCTGTAGTGATGTTATTAATCCTTTCATTTGATTAATCGTCAAATCTGAAAGTGAAGATTCAAAAGTATCAATTAAAGTTCCCATTTCAGTTATAAATCCATTTTGGGAGTTTAAAAGACTTTTATAATAATCTTGATTGGATTTATCAATATTTGCAAAGGTTTGATCCAAACTGGACGTAACTGTAGTCAAAAATGATCCCTTATTAGAATTGTACGATTCATGAGCTGCTTTTGTACTTTGATCGATGCCTGTTGCTTGTTCTTGGAGTTTAGTATCTGTTTCTGATCGAGCATTTTGCATTAATTCAGCTAATGAATTTCTAACACCATCATAAGATTGTTTCATTGAAGTTATTTGTTCTGAGTGCATTGCATCAGATTTTGTATTAAATTCATTTGCATTGTTATTTAAGAATGTCAGTGTCTCAGTAAGGGATTTTGAAAGATTTTCTGAATTTGATTTAACAGCCGTATTTAATGATTCATTTAAGGTTTTATTCTTATCCTTTGCTTTTGTTATCAAATCAACTCTTAATTCTGAAGCTTTTTTAGTTAAAGCATCTAATTCAGAATTTATTGATGTATTTGAATTTTTAAGAGTTGTTGCTTCAGCAGAACGTAATTGTGTCTCTAATTCAATCCAATTATCAGTAAATTCCTTAGCTTTAGTTGTCCAATCAGAAAAAAATGTTGTTAACTGTGTTTTTAATGACTCAGCATGCTGTGTCATTGAAGATGATATTGTATCGAGGTCATTTGAAACCTTTTTTGGTAATTCAGTAAGTATCGATTTCCTATGTGTTTCTACAAGTGTTTTCACACTATTAATCTGAGATTCTAACATTTTGTGCAAATTAGATATTTCAGTTGCGACCTGAGAATTTACAGTATTAAAAGCATCAATAGAATTAGCTTTTTTAGGAGGTATTTGTGCTTGCAGGTCACTAAATTTTTTCTGCAATAAGTCACTTTGTTTAGATAGTAATTCCTGAATATGTTTGGTATTTTCTTCATATTGATTTTTGACATCACCCATCATTTGGTCTAATGTTTGATGAATATCATCATATTGTTCATTCGTTATCTGAGTTACAGTTGTAAAGGTGTTTTTAAATGAATCATTCCACTTAGTAACACTTGTTGCAATCTCTGGAATAATATTAGATTGAATATTCTCAATATGTCCATTAGCTTCTTGGGTCGCAGATGAATGCTTTTCCAACAAGTTATTCTTTGTCGTTGACACTGCTGATGCTGTAGTGGATTGTAATTGTGCAACCTGATCATTATGACCTTTAATAAATTCCTGTGCGGTAGTTACATTCTGAATGTGTGATTCTGTTAATTGATTGGCAGTATTCTCTCCTTGTTTTGAACGAGCTTCTAACATCGTCGCAAATGATTGATTTAATCCGTTTTTAGACTTTTCCATAGTTTCTTTGGTATTATTAGTGTCAGTTTGGATTAATTCAGTAATTTGTGAATTAAATTCATCTCGAACTTTATTCAGACTATCTCTTGAGTCATCTAATACTTTCCTTAAATTGACAAACGGTATAATCAAAGGACTTTTAGAAGCTTGAAATTTTTTCAAATCAGTAAATTCTAGATTTAGTAATTGAAGAGCATCCTGTTCTTCAGATAAATTAGCTTTAAGATCTAAAATAAATTTTGAAAAAGTATCTTTACTGCTATTTAATGAAGTATTGACCTTTGATTCTGAATCTGAAATCCAGTTTGTACTATCAACGTTAAATTTTTTCTCTAATGACTCGAGGTCTCCATTTAATGCTGTTATAGATGCTTTTAAAGAATCAAATGATTTTATTAATTCATTAAAAATCGACTTATCAATTTGGTCAAAAAAGTCAATAACTAATGCATTTGTTGAATCTTTCAAAGATTTAGAATCTGCCAAAACTTTTTGTTCGGTCTCAGACCCTTTTTGTATTGTTAACGTTACTAAAGCATCTTTTTTACCGGTAAAATTACTTTTACTCTTGGTTCGATCTTCAGCAAGTTTAGCAGTGAATAATTCATCAGTATTTTTCATTTCCCCGTTTAAATCGGATTTAGCCTTGTCTGCATTTCTTTTTAAGGTCGTATCTGTGTTTTGCAAATCTGATATTTTTGGATTGATTGCATCATTGACTTCTTTTATTTTAGTTTGCTGAATATCTGCTATTTCTTTTTCTTTTGTCTGAAAAAAAGATTGTAAATTTGTCTTTAGGTCATTGAATTTTTGTGCCGGTTCGACAAACTTATTTGCTATGTCCAAAAATGGGAACTGTGGAATGTATCGATCTGTTAAACCCTTAACTTCAACAGCTAATTTTTTTTCTTTGAGAGATGATAAAACATCTAAACCTTCCTTATGATCAAATTTATTATAAAAACAAAATTCCCCAATCGATAATTGACTAAATGCTAATAGAGAATAATATCCTTTTTCTTCGTTTTGGTTCAATTCAAGTTTAATTTCTGCCATGATTAGTCCACTACGTTAAAATTTAAATTCAAATACTAATATTGAATTAAAAAATCTATAAAATGAATTTCAGAAGCTATGTCAGGTTCATTTATAAAACTCGTATATGTAAGGGATGTATTTTTTTGATAAAAAAAATATTTCTAATTAATTATACTTATTTTCCTTAAAAAATTTTTATTATGAATGAAATGTTATCACATAACAATATTGATAAATTAGCCAAATTACGAAATTTTCATTTGAATAACTTTAAATTTAACATTTCTTGTGATTATTTGTAAATTGACTATTTAACTAAAATAGAACTAACAGAGAATCAATTAGATAATATTCCTGATAGTTCTAGGTAGTTTACGACATTAAATGGATTCGATCTGAGTAATAATAAAATTTTGAAGATGCCTGAAGGAAATTTTGGTAAAGAATTCAGTCCCTAGTATAAGGAGGAGATCCATCTGGTCTATAATCAAGAACAATAATACGTCCATCAAGAACTTTATGCTCAAGAAGTTCAAATTGAAGCTCGGGTATTTCAGAAAACAGCGGTTCAATGCCTGTTTTAGGCAACACCAATGGACATATAATTAATCTTAAGATGTCAACGAGGCCTAATTTTAATAATTGCTGAACTAAAGATAAACTGCCTAAAGTTCGAATTTCGGTTCCATTTTCATGTTTTACAGACTGAATGTGTTTGCATACATCAGTTTGAATAATCTCAAGATTCCAATTAGTTGTTTTTAAAGTTCGAGAATATAGCCAGCCAGGTGTAGATATCATTTTTTTATAACTATCATCTTGAAATTCAACAGGCAGAGAATTTAGAGCTTCATAGGTTTTTCTTCCCATGATATTTCTGTGAGGTTTACTATTTTTAGACTCAATCCAATTTCCAAATTCTTCTCCATAAAATCCATAATATGCAGGTGATTGTAAACCTCTGGCATATCCATCTATGCTAATAATGAGTTCAGATACAATTTTTGGCACTTTAAAAATCTCCAAGTGAATTTATTTATTAAATTTAATTACAGATTTTTTAGTATTTTACATTTGAGAATTACATTAAACATCTTTACGATAATTACCTATTTAAGTATTTAACCTTGAAGTTTCTTAACCTTTGGATTAAATATTTCAAATTTTAAGAGCTCGTGGAAAACAAAATAGTTGGGTCTATTAAAATTAATCCATAAATGAAAACTTTCAAAACAAATTTTTTAAAAATTATTTGAAAAAATTGAAAGTAAATGGAACAAATTAAATTCGTTCTTAAAAATAGTAACGATACATCTTTAATCGTCAATTTACTTAAAGAATTAAAATATGATATCTTAAATAGCATAGCTTCAGAAAAAAATTTAGAAACCATCGCACTTTACATAATTCAAGTAGAAATAATTAATTTAATACAAAAATATAATATTTTTAAATTAGGAGAGGTATTCACTCATCTATTTACTCCAAAAGACAGTCATTCTTATTTACAATCATTTATAAATGTCATTAATTTAATAAAAAGTAAAAACAATGGTAAAAAATTAATAATTATTTCAGATCTAAATGTAAATTTTGATTTTGAGACATTCATACACATTTTGACTAATTTCTTTGAAAAATGTTCTAAGAAATCTCTCGAAATTGATAACTTTGCAATTGGATTGACGTATGAATATTTTATGTATAGTAAAAGAAAAGCTAAAACTGGCTCATTTTACACACCACTGAATTTGGTCAAAGCAATTTGTAAAAAAACAATTAATATGCATCTCTATTATTCCTTGGATGAAGACACATTTTTACATAATTATTCAGATAGAGTTTCGCTTGAAAAACTCAAATTACTAGTTGATCGAAACGATGTTAACAAATTACACTCTCTTATTAAATCAATGACTATTTTGGATCCTTCAATGGGTGTCGGAAATTTTTTAGTTGAGTCTTATGATTACCTTATTTTTTTGTATAAGTTTTTTGAAGTTGAAGGTAATAATGATCTGTTATGGATTCTCAAAAATCAATTATTTGGTATAGACATTAATGAAATCTCTATAAAAATAGCATCTATAAGATTACTGTTTCTTTTGAACGAACATAATTTGGATATTGAAAAGATACCAGAAGAGGACTATTCACCAAATCTGATAGCAAAAAATTCATTAACTGAATTACCACCAATGAGTTACACCATACCATTTTATGAAAAAGTCATCAACAATAAATTTTCAATAGTACTAAGCAATCCTCCATATAGTGCTAAATTAGACGATAAATTTAAGAAAGAAGCTAAAAAGAAATTTTTAACAGTTCATGGTATTGAAATATGGGATAAATATCTTCGGAAGAAAAAATTGTCAAAAGGAAATCCTAATTCAGCCGTTCTCTTTACAGAAATTTGTGGTAATTTGCTTCCAGAATTAGGATTTTGTGCTATTATTTTACCCAAATCTTTTCTTTATATAGAAGCATGGGAAAGTTTGAGAGTTTATTTGAGTGAAATGGATCTTAATGTCGTATCAATAATTGATTTACAAAAAGGATTTGAAGGGGTACTCTTAGAACAAATTATTTGCATTTTCAATAAAAGACAATTGATTAACAGGAAAGAATTAAGAAGAAATTCATTAGATGTAGTAATAGAGGAGTTTAATAATAAGAATTCTTTCAATTTAACAACAAAAGGAATTTATTTTAATTTCAATAAGATTATAATCAATACTAATGACCAATTTAGAAGGATTTTTTCTGAAATAAAACCCTGGACTAATTTTCAATTACTAAGCCATAGAGGTCTAGTAGTAAGTAAATATCTTGAAAAAAAGAAGACGAATGAAAATACGGTTATAATACGTGGAAGAGATATTCAGCCACTATACATAAGAAGTTTAAGTTACTGTCCTACTGATAAAATAATCGATAAGCCATATTTTCAATATGGAACATTAATGATTCAGAGAATAATAGCACATGTAAACAAACCACAACCACATATTATTTTAACAGTTGCATTAAACCCAGGTATTCCAACAGTGGATACCATTGTGAATATATATACTAAAGACAAAGGACAACAATTCTCTAAAGCGTTAGCAATATATTTGCATTCAGAATTTATCAATTGGTATGCATATCATTTCATATATTGTGATGCTATAAGATCCATGGATATTTTTGGTTATTATTTAAATCAAGTACCGATAAAAGATTTAGAAAAATACCAAGAAATTCTTGTTCCTTATTTTGAAATAGTAACTTTTTTGAAAACATTACAAAAATATACTAATAAAGAAATCTATCAACTAAATTCTAAAATAACTTTCTTTGAACGGTTAAGTAACGCAATTATTTATTATATTTACATTGGTAGTCTAAATACTTCAGACACGGAAACCAAGGATTATTTTGTATCAATAAATACTCACAAATTAAAAATTACATTTACTTTTGATTTTGACAAATGGTATAGATATGAACAATTTCTTCCAGTAGAGAATTGGAAAATTAATACAATTGACTTACTAAAGAAATTGGAAATAATTCAGAATAATATCATTTTAAAAGAATCAATTACCTATATAGAAGACCATCCATTAGTACAATTAATAATGAAAGAATTTAGATAGTTGTACAAGAGTTACAGAAACGCCACTGTAAATAAGGGAAATAAACCAAAAAAATAAACGTGTTTATAAAGAAACTGTTGATATTTATTCTATTTAATATTTCTGTAACCAAAATAACTTCTAAAATAAAAATGATTGCAAAAAGACTCAATTTTAAGATGAATAATAATAGAAAGGGAGTTAAAAAAGAAAAAACTGCATCATTTTCAAAATTTAAACTACTTCGTAATTCAATTGTTTGTTCTTCCTTTGATCTTCTTCATAAACACTATTCATAAGAAAATCACATTAAAGAAAGGAAACAAGATTAATCCAATAAAGAAATTGACTATAAAACT
>DAHXPE010000303.1 GCA_027364495.1 Candidatus Heimdallarchaeota archaeon
TAAATTAACACATTCTAAAGGGGATTTCTTTTTCAGTCAAAATTCTCATAAAACATTTTATAAAATCTTATATTGTTTTAAAAGGATGTAATTACAGGTAAAAAAGGTTAAAGCCAATGGTAAACGAGATAAAAAAAGCACTAATGCCATATTTTTCTAATGATGAGACAGAAATAAATAATTCAATTTTAGACTTGGTTGATAAGATCTGTATAGAGCAAATTGAACCCTATGCCTTAGAAATGGATAGGGCAGGTGTGAGATTAGAAAATGGAAAAACAATCGTTCACGATCAAGTTCATAAAATAATAGATAGTTTCAGAAAAAATGATATTTTTGGTATTTCAGCACCTGAAGAATATTCAGGAGCAGGTCTTTCTCAAGCATTATATAATACAGTTATAGAACGAGTAGCAAGTGCAGATGCAAGTATAGCAATCTATCTAGCATTGCATGGGGCTTTGATTGATTACCTAGTACATTTTGGAACAAAAGAACAAAAAGAAAAATATATACCAGATATGGCTCAAGGAAAACGTTTATCTGGATTTTTATACACGGAGCCAGGATCAGGTTCGGATCTTGGAAGTGTTAAGACAAAAGCTGTTCGCAATGGAGATCATTACATTGTAAATGGTGAAAAAATATTCATTTCAAACGCAGGTATGGCTGACACATTTTCATTAATAGCATCTACTGATCCATCTAAAGGAACAAAAGGATTATCAGCATTCATATTTGATGCAAGGGATCAACCAGGATTTAAAGTCACAAGATTAGAAGAAAAAATGGGTCTTCATGCATCTCCTACCGGTGCAATATCTTTTGAAGATGTTAAAGTGCCTGTTGAAAACAGGTTTGGTGAGGAAAATAAAGGATTTTCAATTATTTTATGGGGACTAAGTGCATCAAGAATAGGAATAGGTGCACAAGCGGTAGGTATAGCAAATGCAGCATATAAAGCAGCCCTTAATTATACAGCCCAAAGAAAGCAATTCGGAAAAAAGATACTTGATTTCCAAAATACTCAATTCAAATTAGCTGATATGGCTACTAAAATACATCTAGCAAGAAATGCTTATATACATACCGCTCGTTTAAAGGAATCAGGCAATGAATTCTTCCAAGAAGCATCAATTGCAAAATATTATGCTTCTGAAATGGCTAATCAAGTAACTTACGATGCAATTCAACTTCATGGTGGAAATGGATTTATAGCAGAATATAATGTTGAAAGATTTTATCGCGATGTTCGTGTGACTACCATTTATGAAGGTACTTCCGAAGTTCAGAAAATGATTATTTCAAGAGAAGAAATGAATAAAGTTGATAAATCGTAAAATTTAGTAATAAATTTGTTAATCAGTAAAAAATTTATTTTTGAATAATTATTATTTTGCTTAGACCAGAAATTTTTATCATTGAGATTCATGTTTATTTTCAAAATGGAATTTTCTTCTTTTATTATTAATATTTTTCGAATTCTTTGAATATTTTTTTACTCAGCATCTTGTAGTAGCTATTACACAGAAATGATTTTAATTCATTAAAATAATGCTATTAATATAAACAAAAATGATAATTTTATTGAAATTATCTAGTTTTCTGATTTTAGTACTATTTTTTTAATTAAAACCGTTATAAAGGTTAAAATCATGGTTTATGAACTAAAAAAAGCCTTAAGTCCATATTTTTCAAAAGAAGAAACTGAAATAAATGATACAATTTTAGATATGGTTGATTCTGTTTGTAAAGAACAGATTGAACCATATGCTCGAGAAATGGATAAAATTGGAGCTAAAATGATAGATGGCAAAGTTGTCGTTCCTCCTCAAATGAACAAAATAGTTGATACGTTTCGAAAAAATGATATGTTCGGAATAAATGCTGCTGAGAAATATGGTGGATCAGGTCTAAGTCACACATTACTCAACGCGATGATAGACCGTGTAGCAAGAGCTGATAGCAGTACAGGATCCTATTTATCTTTACAAGGAGCATTGGTTGATTATATAACAACTTATGGTAGTGATGAGCTCAAAGAAAAATACTTACCTGATCTTGCTAAAGGAAAAAGACTTGGTGGCTTCCTCTATACTGAATCTGGTTCTGGTTCTGATCTCGGAAGTGTTAAAACAAAAGCTGTTCGAGAGGGAGACAAGTATATAATAAATGGTGGGAAAATTTTTATAACCAATGCTGGAATTAATGATACTTTCAGTTTTCTAGCATCAACAGATTCAAGCAAAGGTTCCAGGGGTTTAACAGCATTTATTTTAGATGCTCGAAATCAGCCTGGATTTAAAGTAATACGATTGGAAGATAAATTGGGAATCCACGCCAGTCCCACAGGACAGATAAGTTTAGAAAATGTTGAAATTCCGGTTGAAAATCGCCTTGGAGAAGAAAATAAAGGTTTGGGTATTATACTTTATGGTTTAAGTGCTTCTCGTAATGGGGTTGCAGCTAGCGCAGTTGGTATCGCAGAAGCAGCTTATCGAAAGGCTTTACAATATGTTAATGAACGAAAGCAATTTGGAACAAAAATTATTGATTTTCAAGGCACTCAATGGAAAATAGCAGATATGGTGACCAAAATTGCCACTGGTAGGAATTATTACATTTATTCTTCAAGATTGAAAGACATGGAAAAGGATTTCTTTAGAGAAGCATCAATTGCTAAAGTTTATTGCTCTGAAATGGCACAGCAGGTTTGTTATGAAGCTATTCAGATGCATGGTGGAAACGGGTACATATCTGAATATGATGTTGAAAGATACTATAGGGATGCTAGAATTAAATCGATTTATGAAGGTACAAGCGAAGTGCAGAGACTCATTATAGCCAGAGAAGAAATGAAAAAGATCAAAAATTAAAAAAAATGATTAGTAGTATTTTTATTTTTTAGATGTAAAAGATTCAACCTTTTAACTCAACCTCGGTGCTTATCAACAATGAGTAATTAACAATGTGAGTCCATTTTGTAAATTTAATTTATTAACCCTTTTCTGACCTTTCATTCGGAATAAAAGAGACTTTGATTTAGAATCAATTTTATAAAATGAAAATAAGGTAGATTCTAAATTCAGAATTAAAAATTATTAATAATAAATTTAGGAAAAAATTTTCTCGATAAT
>DAHXPE010000318.1 GCA_027364495.1 Candidatus Heimdallarchaeota archaeon
AATTGCATTTGTAAATAACTAGTGAGATCGTTTACTGAGGAGTTTAAACCACCAGCACCAGAATTGAAGGGACCTGAAGTAGCGGGTTTAGCTTTTCTTTTTAAGACTTTACCATCATAATTATCATCGTAACCTTTTGATACATTATCCATTTGTTCTAATTCAGTCCTAGAAAAAGTACTTCTCTTCATTTGTAATTTTTCAAGAATTTCTTTTTTCACAAATTCTTCATACTTTTGCCCAGAAGCTTTTTCTACTATTTGGCCTAAAATTGTAAATCCATCATTTGAATAATAAAATTTTTTACCAGGCTCAGAAATTATTTCATCAGTTGCATCATTAATATGAAAATAAAAATCATCCCAATTATTCATTGGAATATAAGGCAGTTTGAGAGAATTCAATTCCTCATTATTTATCGGGATCCCATATGTGCCTAAATCAGGTATTCCAGATGCATGGCACATCAAATGACGAATGGTTATTGGATGATCTTTTAATCCTAGTGATATTGGCACATATTTAGTTATTGGATCATTAATATTCAATTTAGTTTGTTCTTGTAACAAAAGGATAGCTAAACATGTTAAAGATTTAGTCATGGAAGCAATACCAAAAAGTGTATCTGAATTAACTGGTTTTTGGCCCTCTCTTTCTCGCGAACCGAAGTTTCTTTCATAAATCGTTTTTCTATTTTGTGTGATCTTTATAGACATTCCAAATATTTTTTTAGTCTTCATTACGTAAACGACTTCTCGTTCAAACCTTTTTCTAAAATTTTCTGGTAAATTGTATTCAATCATCGTAATCAACTCTATATATTGTTATTTTTCTTTTTGCATTATTTCGTAATATTTCTTTCCATTTTACTAATAATATTAGAACAGTGAGTACGAATACCTCCAGATACTCTATATCCCTTTCAAAATAGCGTCAATTTGATGTTTATTCAAATAAAAGGAGAATTTTAACTTAAAAATATAAACCTGATAAATTAAGGATAGCTTTTTAAATTAGAATTCGATTTTATTAATTTCTTCTTTAAAAATTGAATATAAAGGTGACTTTAATTCGTTTGGGATCGATAATGGATCATGTAAACCAAAAAATTTTTTTCTTAATTCTTCTTCTCTTCCTTTTGTTTGATCATATAAACCAATTTCTCTAAAATAATTTGTTAAATCAGAGTTACAACCATTTTTCAAGGCTAAATAAAAAGCAAATTGTTGCTCTTCGTTAATTAAACCAGAATTGCAATAATTTTTTTCATTTTCAAAAACGGTATAAAGGTTTTTATATTCAAAGGAAAATAAATCTTTCGTGAAACCGACCGTTTTTGGATCAACATTCACAGCTTTACACAATAAATAAATTGTTGCACAAACATTACAATTCTGGCACCATTTATAATTTTTACCAAATTCAGTATCAGAAAAACAACTCATTTGATATTTAGCATATTGTGGATAACGATTAACTAACATTCTTTGAATAAGAAGATCCATTAACGGTTCAATGAGGCTACCTGTTTGTACTGAATTACCTGTTATAGTTTTTATTAATTGGTTTAATTGAACTGACCAGGTAGGACTCTGATCATAGCATGTATTAACAACCCATTGATACTTTTCGTCAAGATAGGTTTCTGCTGTGCTTTGCTCATTACCAAACAGGATATATTTTCTATTGAAAGCATAAGCAAATGGAAGTAATTCTAAAGCATATTCAGTATTTTGCAAGCCCCAGCCATATTCTGATTTGGGAATTCCAAGATAGTTATAATTTCGTAATTTTCCGGTTTCATGATTTAAAATATATAATTTCTTACCAAATTCGCGTTCAAATTTTAATCCAAGGTCTCTTTTATGATTTTGTTCATAAGTAAAACTATCTTCTATAATATAAACCATTTCAGGATCTAATCCAATTTCGTCTGCCAACGCATAAGTCAATAGTGAATCTTTTCCAAAACTCATGGAAATAAGTGCTTTTTCTGGTTTTTTTATTGGATTATGCTGAGGTTGTTTAATAGAATTATCCAAATATTCAAACTCCAATCTGAAATATTTTCTTATTTCATCAGGAATTGCTGTTCCATCTATTTCTGCGCATGATGGTATATCTAATAAAAAATTCTGATATAAATACGGTTCTAAATAAGGTCTAGCTGATTTATATATTAATTTTGTGACGTTGGGATAGACCATCCCCAAATGCATTGTTGTACAAACAACCAAATTGTCAACGAGAAATTTTTTTAATTCAGTTGGAAAATAAGACCATATTTCCGTCGAATAATTTATTGAATATTTAGTGTTATTAAAAAGAATATTTAATCCTGATTCTGTGATTTCAGAATCAAAAATTAAATTGTTTTGTTCGATTTCGTTATTTTGTAATAATTCTATTTTTTCTGGCTGGATTGTAAGTGAATGGGTCATGAGCGCACCCAGTTAATCTGGATTAAAGCCTTATATAATGTTTTCTAATTAAGGAGAAAACTAAATATTCTCAGATCGTTTATGAGCTTATGATTATAGTAATATTTAAAAAATATTTTCTAATTTCATGTTTAAAAATTTTACAACTATCCGGATTAATAATATTTAATTCAAAGTTGATTAAAACCAAAATCTTTAAAAAAAAGGAAAATAAAAAAAATAATCTTTGAAGTATTAAAATAAAAAACTGATAATTTTGCTTTTTTGAATCAAAATTATAACAATTTTAGTTTAAATTGAAAAGGAATTTATTCTACTATTAAAAAAAAAAACAATTTATATAAACATTTGGGATTACAAATTAAGGGATTTATTTTAATTACATTTTCTTTTGTTCAGTTGAACTTTGAGTATTTTGTGTAGTAGATTGTGGGGTTGTCTTAACCTGTTCATTTTTCTTATCTTGTTTGCCTTTTTTTGGCATATAAATCATCTCATAATTAGTTGAATTTTAGCTTTACCTCAAGAAGCTAATAAAGAAAAAATTCAACCTGTTGTTTAGTATTTGCTACTAAACACTTAAGAATTAAACCAATGATCTTTTAAAGCTTCTTATTATATTTTCTTGATAAATCGTCTGTTTCAAACTTGCCTATAAAAATTAAAGCAATCTCATATCATTTAAACTTAAAAAATGAAGTTTTCAAGCTAGTAGAATAAACTTGTATCAAAAGAAACTGAAAAGTTAATTATTCATTTTCTTTCAATCCTTTTCTCATAAAGATAAGAGAAAATTTATCTGTCCCGAGTTTATCAGATGCCCATTCTTTAATATCAATATTTTTTTCTTTACATACTTCAACTATCTTTTCCATAACTTCTTGAACCGTAGTAGTAGCATCTACGATGAATTCTAAGGGTTCATCTAATGGTTCGATTTTTATTTTTATGTTTTTTGGAAATTGAGGATTATTTTGTTCATCTGACATTATTAATCATGTTTTTTTTAAATGATTATACTTTTACACCGAAATTTAATCTATTCTTTCAGTATATTAAATTTTTTTAATTTTCGAATTTTTTCATATACGTAAAAAACGTAATACTTATAAATTATATATATTATGCATAATATGTAAAAAATTCTTTGTGTGTTTTTATGGCTCTTGAAAAAGTCACTTTTAACGTTCGGATTGCATCAGAATCTTGGCAAAAATTGCGGTGGGCTAAATTAAAAACCCTGAGCAAGTCATACAGTGAGTTAATTCTACTTCTAGAGAGAAATTTACCAACGACTACTAAACAAAAAGAACTGGTTGCCCACTATCTGAATTTTAGAAAAGGCCTTTCTAAAGAATTTAAAACAATTATGATTAATAAAGAAGCTAGAAAAACTTTAGAAAGGATTAAAATTCTTTCTGATGTTGCTTCGTTTACCCTTTCAGATGCTATTTATTTCCTGATTTTTGTTAATAGCCTTTAATCACCAATCGTTTATTTGAATGCAATCTTTTGCAAATCATCGATATAATTCTGAATTTCGGTTAACTTTATTTTTTCTATAAGTTGCGTATTCCCTTCTACTAACTCCGCCCAATGAGTTATTTGCTTTCTAAATTCTTTATATTCGGCATTGGACTTAATTACTAAATAAGTAAGATTCTTTTCTTCAGCCATTATAGAAGCTTGAACTAGTAGACGTTCTGCTTGCTTGAGATTACCTTCAATCAATGTTATTTTGCTTTTGAGAATTAAAGCTTCGATTATTATATGAAAAAGATTCTTTTCTTTTCCATGAGTGTATAATTTATCAATTAATGAATTTAATTCAGACAATAATTCAGGATTTTGATTTATAGCTAATTCTTTAATCATTAAATCTGCCAAATTAATAATGGCAATCTGTCTAAGACCGGCATGAGGAGTGTCTTCACTAATTAACCTTTTCAATATTTCCTGAGCTTCTGCAAAATAATTCATTCGATTCTTGCTTTTTTGGATCAAAGCTCTTGAAAGTTCATAATAG
>DAHXPE010000372.1 GCA_027364495.1 Candidatus Heimdallarchaeota archaeon
CTTGATTTGATTGAACTAAACCACAGAACTTATCTTGTAAATCCAAACGCTCTTCAAATAAAACCGCATCTTCAATCAAAACGCAAAATTGTTCGGTGGACAATTACCATTAAACAGTATCATAAGATGTTGACGAAGTAATTAAATCAACTGGAATGCGTTTAGAATAAGGAATTGCTTTATTTCCCCTTTCATCAACAGCTGAAAGTTCAACCATCAGATCAGAGGTACTCAATTTAGTAAAATCCAAATTTTGCAGAAGATTTAGACTAAATAATTCAGGTAAAGCATCACTGCTGTTTTTTACGTAAAGATCATTTTTCCCCTGTTTAATGGTAATTGTCCACCGAACAATTTTGCGTTTTGATTGAAGATGCGGTTTTATTTGAAGAGCGTTTGGATTTACAAGATAAGTTCTGTGGTTTAGTTCAATCAAATCAAGAACTTTCGGATCATTAGAAAACATTTCAACTCGTCTATTTTCAATTTTGCCATCTGCATTGCTTTTGGTAGAATACTTTTCTGGTAAATTACGGGCAAGAACCTTTATCCTCGCTGGATCGATTCCCCAAATATTGGTTAGGTAATCCTTGACAGAAACAGCCCTGTCTTTGCTTAGGAAAAGATTGTTTTTTTCTGAGCCATCGTCACTATTGCAGCCATATAGTGTAAGTTCGGATTCAGTTCCTTTCATCCTACTACCAACTATATTTAATAAATTGTGATAAACGTTCATTTGCTCAGGTAGCAATTTTTGTTCGTCAAATTTCAATGCGTCTTCTTTATCCAATAATTTATATCTATCCGGGATCACAGAAGAATTATCGTCGAAAAATATGAAATTAAGTAATGGAAATAATTCTTTTGCTTTAACTTCTTCGATCTTAAGCCGCTCTAAATTTAAAAATTGATTGTTCTTGAATTCAAAAACATTAGTATTTACAAACGCAGGAGGAATATTCGGCTCAAAAGTTACTTCGTACCCTGAAAACACAATTTTTTCACCAACAGATTTAAAATAACTTGCCAATTGTGCAGCATTTTTTGCCTTATAATATTCGGCATGCAGTGGAGTTGCAACGACATCTTCAAGAAACGGATTTTGTGGTCTATCCAAATTAAAATCAATTATATATACTTTGCCGCTTTTGTACTGCGATAGAGCCTCTTTTATACTGACATCACTTGCATTATCTTCTCCATCAGAAAGCAAAATATAGAATTTATCCTCGGCTGGGAATGGATCATTTTTGCTTTGCTTGAAAGCCATATAAAGCTGATCTTTTAAATACGTTCTCACTGAAAGATTTGCTTGAGAATAACACTTTTTATAGTATTCCTTTACAGAATTATCATTTTTGTTAAACATACGCTCCGCAACCTTCAAGGCACCCACGTCTTTGAATAGCATAGATTTTTCATTGAAAGTGATAATTCTAAATTTCGTGCTCGGAGAAAAACTTGATACTAAAGTATCAAGTATTTTAATTAAGTCCTCTGAATACACATCCATAGAATTCGAGTTATCAAGAAGGAGATTGACAATAATCTTAGTTCCCACTGCGTGAGAAAGTGGAACCACTTTTAGGACTTCATCTTCCCACCCATTCTCCATTATTTGAACATCATTTTTAGTGAGATTTTTTACAGGATTGCCTGATCCATCAACAACATTCAAACGAAGAACAGAGTCTGATAGTTTGCTATAGGAAGTAATTGCATCTTTATAATTTGGATTGTTAATGATTATTTTAAATTCATTTTGCGAATAATATTTGTTCCCTATTGAAAAGGAAACCAAAACAATAGTTGCAAATAGCCTAGCAGAAAATTTCATCTTAACACTCCTAATTAGTTTTCATAAAAGTATTAGCTTTGTCAATCATTGAAACGCTGAGAAGAAACTTGATATAGCATTTCCTGTATTCCTCTAAAAAGAATGGAGAAGAAGCAAGTTTTTCAAAATGTGTTAAAGCATCAAAGTTAAGTCCATTTGAAAACAAAAAATTAGCTAGAGCAAATTCCTTAATTGGCGAGAATTCATCTCCGGGAAACATTTTTTCTATTGTTACAAGCGAATCCATTATATTATTTTTTAATTCCTGTTTTTCAATATAAAAGTACCCTTCATTGGAGACTAAATTTGAATCTTTACACAGTGAAACTTTCCAAAAATAATATTCAGAATCTTTCAAATTAAAAGTATGATAATCAAAATTGAATGCCGTATCACTAAGGGATTTTGTTAATATTTTTTCTCCCCAACGGTTGGAAATTGAAAGACAATAGTTAATCCCATTATCTATTTTATACCATTTCAACGGAATTATGTTCGCCATTACTTTCGAACTTTCTGGAGATGCTAGTCTTAGTGCATTTGCAGAACGTTTAACCGCCGCTACGGTAAGCAATTCTGAGTCCGTTTTGCTAAAAATTTCGTCCTTTAAAAAATTTAAGAGTCTCTTAAAAAGTCCGGCACTTGTTGTTTGAATCTTACTCCATAATGCAGATACCTTATATGTCCCCTCATTCTTTAACTCCAAAAACTTGTTTGATTTTTCATCAACCAAGACCAAATAACTGTTATCACTGATTTTGACATAATCATCGTTCTTCAATTTTTCGCTCACTGAACCAGTCTTCCAATGATTGGAGTTGCCTATCTGAACATTCCCACTTAGAAGCATTATTTTAAGAGATGAGATTTGTCCATAGATTTCATGGCATGTAAAAAGTAATAAAAAAAATCCAACTACAATTTTTGTCTTATTCATCGGTTATCCTTTTGCATAATTAAAAAGAATTTATTAATTGTCTCAAAAAAAGTCGGAAATAGAAACAAACCGATAAGCAGTTTCTTAAGATCAATTTTGATTGAAAAATTATAATAAAGTAATATATATATATATAATACTAGAAAGACTTCGACAAGAATAAATAGCTTGCTCGAAAACCAGTAAAACTTCTTTGTCTTCTTCGTCAGAATAATAAGGAATGAACCGTTTATATAGAAAATAATGAATAAAAAGAAGTATTGCAAGAAAGTTGAAAGGTGCGATATGAAATTTTTGTGCAAAATCATAGAAAGTATATTAGCATGAATTACAACTCCATACATGTCTGGTAAAGATCTACCTATATTCTTTGCATTAAGAGGTGTGTAAAATTTATCAGTGCAATCGTGGTCGTCGATTCCTAAATATCCAATGATAACAATCTTGTTTTGAATAAAGGACAAGTCTTTTCTATACAATTCATTTGGACTGGCAAGTGTATAATAATTATTTCCACGAAAATTGATTATTTCCCTTTTATTGCCACGTGACAACAAGTAGTTGTATGAATCTATATCAATCGTTTTGGCGATTTCAGCACAAAATGAATTAAGGACAGAATCATGAGAAATGATGATGGGGATAAAAGTCCTTACCGTTTTAGAAGAAAATTCTGCAGGAATGTTTGCAAAACCGAAATGGATATTTTTTTTATTTCCGAATGGAGCTGAATGCAACAGATAATTATTACTTAGTGTATCTAATGATGATGGTAACTTGTAAACAAGCACCAATTCCTTTGTATTTTGAAAAGCATTAAACAAAAGAGATCTGCTATTTTCAGAACTAGTTCCTTCAAAAAAAGCATCGACCGCAATTAATTTTGGATTGTGTGAATTCAGAATTTCTATTTGTCTTGCGATTTCTTTTCTTGTATTACCAATATTCACCAAGACAATATTTGTATCCGGACCTAAGAAATCATCAGGTCCAAATTTCGATGTAATAATATCTGTGAGATCTACATCATTAAAAGTGGAAGTGAAGGGATTCAAAAAATCAAAATTAAGAGCAATTTCAAAAAAGACACTTAATGTAGCCACTGCGACAAAGGAAATAACTGTGCATTTGAAATAAGAATTTTGAAAAATTTTCATTTCTTAATCAAAAT
>DAHXPE010000412.1 GCA_027364495.1 Candidatus Heimdallarchaeota archaeon
ATTTTGACGTTAATTCTCTTAGTTGATCAAAATAATGATTGATTTGGTTATCATTTTTAACTTCTATATTTAAAATTATGAGATTAAAATATATGTCAGCCAAATGAACTATATTATTATTTCCTTCTGGCTGTTCTAAACTTTTTTCGTAAAATTCAATCGATCTTTCATAATCAGCTTTTAAATGATAATTATATCCCAGACTAATTAAAACAACAGAAGTGACTGACTTATAATTCAAAGTGGAACTTAATTCAAGCGATAGATTATAATTATCAATAGCTTTATCAAATAATCCTTTATCGCTGTAAATATTCCCTATATTATTTAAAATCATTGCTTCAGCGAAGGGATCTTGATTTTCTCTTGATTCTTTTAAGCTCAATGCAAAATATTTCAATGCTTCGTCTAAATCTCCCTTAATCTGATTAATATTTCCTATAAGATTATGAATTTCCAATATTCCATATTTATAATTTATATTAGAGAAATAGTCGAGTGCTTTACTGGTGAAACTATTAGCTTGTTCTAGGTCTGCTGTGTAATGGCTGATTCTTGCGTTCATTAGTAAAGATTCACCCATTAATTTAATGTTACCTAATTTCTTACCAATCATAAAAGAATTTTCACAATTGTCTAAAGCATTCTGAATTTGACCACGTCGATAGTTAAAACTTGCTAAGTGAAGCATCGCATAGGCTTGTAATTTTATATTTTTAGTAAAAATGCTATAATCGTAACTTTGTTGAATATTGGATAAAGCTTGTGTAGTATTTCCTTTTAAATTGTTAATTTGACTAGAAATGTTGAAATACAGTGTTGAATAATAATTATTATCCAATTTTTGTTGATAATCCGTACTTTTAGCAAAATATTGATCATAAAGCACAAAAACTGCTTTTTTATATGACAGGTATGATTCTAAAAGAAAAATTAGAGCTATTTTCTCAATAATGAATGGTTCATTTTTATATTTAGACTCCAATAGTGTAAACTGTTCAGTTAGTGGTTGAAAATCTGAATAATTCTCTTTCTCGTAGAGATAACTTAATTGAAGTAAAACTAAAAAAAGCTTAGGAAGTTCATTATAGAGCAGGTATTTCTGAAAAGATTTAGAATTTAGAAATTTTTCTACCTCAGAATATTTGCCTAATTCTAATTTAGACATGTATAAATAAAATAGATTTATAATTTGTTCTTCATTAGGTTGTTTTGGATAAGAAAAAGTCCCATTAATATCTTTTAATTCGTCATGAAGTCTTTTATAATCCCCAATATGCAAAAGCTCGTCGAACGCTATATATTTAGAATAATTCATTTC
This sequence comes from Candidatus Heimdallarchaeota archaeon, assembly GCA_027364495.1. Next base: position 1,322 of record DAHXPE010000412.1, read on the forward strand.
AAAATCTCTGCGCCGTACAAAATAACAACTGTATTATAAGGATTTTTTTTTGATTAAAAATTTTATTTTTAAACTGATTTACAATATAGCGATAACAATAAATCCTAAAGAATATCATTTTATGACCTAACTTCCCTGATTAAAAATTTTTAGAAAGTATTATTGTACCTTCTAAAACAAATTAAAGCCGATGTAATTCGGATTTTAAATTTTAAATGTCGTCATAAATTTAAAACTCTTCTCACTAAATTTGCTAAGATTAATTATTATGACTTGTTTTTAAAAAATTTTATTCCTTTAAATTAAAAAAGAAAATTAATAGGGATAGTACTAATGTTAGTACAAATCAAAATATGACTGATACTACAAAAGGAATAAAATCAAAAGTTTAAGCTATTTAAACAAGCAGAACTCCTTATATCAGGAAGGTGAGTATTTACCAATAAATATAAACCATGATAATTATAATTAAGTAGCACTAAATTAATTTATTGGCTAACCATTAAAAAGAGTAAGTTAAATTTATTTTTACAACAAATTAATAAGTGACTCCCAAAGAATTCTGATCATATATGGTTTCAGATGACAAAAAACCTATCTATAAAAACTTGAAAATTTCTTCAAATACAAAAAATTCTGAATTAAAAAGTCATATAAGTACATCATCAAAATTTGTTTCAATACCAAGTGGTGAAAAAATTAATTTATACTCAGCAATATGTGTCGATTGCCATCATGAAGTAAAGGTAAATTTTGAGCCCGTATCTACTGAGCCTTTTTATTGTGATTATTGTTTCAATAACCATAGAATTCAGCATCATAAGGACCATTAAAAATCGTTTTTAACTACTACTTTGTAATGAATGTAAAATTCAAAACAATTTAATGGAAATATTATCTCTTTAAGAGCTGAATTTGTATTTGGTGATCTGGATAGATGCAAAAGAATGACAAAGAATATTTTTAACCTTTTCTAATGAATTCAATAATTATCTGAGCTAATTCTGGTCCTCTATCTTCCTGGAGAAAATGGCCAGCGTTAGTAATAGGTTGTTCTTGGATACCATGTACACGGCTTTTAAAAACCTTATCTTGGCCACGTGTTATTGGATCACCATCACTGAATGTTATTAAAAATGGTTTATTCCAGTTTTCAAATACTTTCCATGCTTTATGATTAGCACGTAATTGAGTAGGTATAAGAGCTGGAAAAACACGAACGCCGGCTTTAAACCTATCATCTGGAAAAGGTGCATCATATGCATTAAAAACCTCAATTGGAAATCGTGTAAGTGCACCACCTTGAATTATCTTAGCAACATGAAAATCTTCAACGGTTTGGGAAAAAGCTATCCAATTGTAAAAACCAGGATGAGCTTTAAAATACGCTTCATCAATTTTACCGATTTTTTTTATTCGTCTATGAAACATATAATTACCAATCAACCCTTGGATACCAGATGCATCAGGTAATCCAGTATTTCCTACAACAATTCTAGCGAATCGATCTGGTAAATTAGCAATGACACGTAAGCCAATGAGACCACCCCAATCTTGATAAAATGGTGTAATATCGTTTAGACCTAAATGAATTACCAATTTTGTCATGATATCAACATGAAGTTTATAGCTATAATCACTCTTCTTAATTGGTTTATCCGATTTACCACATCCCAGCAAATCAGGGGCAATTACACGAAAATTTGCTTTAACAAAAACGGGTATCATTTTTCTATACAAGAAACTCCATGAAGGCTCTCCATGCAACAAAAAGACTGGGTTAGCTTCTTTAGGACCTTCATCAAGATAATGAATTCTGTATTTGTTTTCATATATGAAAAAATTCTCTTTGAAAGGATAATCCGGAATATTATTAAATCGTTCTTCAGGGGTTCTTAAAACTCCATCTATAGGTTTTTGTAACACATTTGACATAAATTTTTCCAACTATTTTTGTAAAAGAAATTCTTTTCGTGGAATTTAAAAATAATTTCTCTATGTAAAAATTCAAACCCTTGGAAAACAGGGAAAATAATGTTGAATTCTGCAAGTGATTATTAAACTTTACTTGTCACCGTTTTAATGATTGAGTAATGTGAAAAAACATCATTTGGCACAAATGCGCCAAATTGTCCTAAAGAAGATGTATTACCAGTTTTTACATATGCAAGAACTTCTAATATGGATCCTACAAAATTACTTAGAAATAATATCACAATTGCTTCCAAGGTTGCGTTCTCATCTGAAGTTACATCTTCAATTGATTTACTATTGAATAAAATAACGCCAAAAACTTTTCCGATAAAACTCATTATTTTCCACCTTTATCACCTGCTTCTGAATATGTATATAAGTATTTGTAAGGAGGTAAATAAGATAGAGGTTGTAGTAAGAACCTTGCGAAGATTGGATAATGAAAGAAAACTACCAGCAGAGTATAAAACTATTGGAAGGGACACAAGTTTGTTATTGTTGGCAAACATTATGAGTGACAAGTTGTTCAGGATGTGGTTTCTATCTTAATACACATATAAAAACCACAAACCATATTGCTTTGCGTTGTGCTACCTATTTAACTGCAATTCCATATTATTCTTACCCAAGGATGGTCGCATTATTCTAGCGTTTTATCCTTCAAACCTCATCAAATCCTACAGATGATTTGACATAATAACTTAAATCTTTTTGAAAAAAAAAAATCAAAAAATTAAATAATTTTTTTAAAAAAAAAATTTTAATTCTTTATGAAGTTTAAGAATCTTCAATAACCATTGTACCGGCTATTAAATCTCCTAAATGTCTTTTTTCTGAAGAGAATAATATACAAATCCAGCCAATAGGTGGAAGCATACAAAAATTTCTTA
>DAHXPE010000445.1 GCA_027364495.1 Candidatus Heimdallarchaeota archaeon
TGCTAATGCGGGACAAATATCGACGTCCACATTTCAGTAATGTCTTATCATTTTTAGTAATACTTGTAGGAAATCATGTAGGAAATAATATCATAAATGGAATTCTTAGAGCTTATTATTCCATTTTTCAAATTATTGGTAGTCCCATTCTGGGAATATGGTCTGATAAATTATGCAGATCTAGAAGAAATAAATAGAATCACGATATCGTCGTAAAAAAATTCCTATCTAGATGATATTACTATAAAATATTCAAGAACTAAAAATTTGGGGCAAAATTCTGGTGCTGAAAATGTGGACGTCGATATTTGTCCCGCATTAGCAGGATTACTCTGAAATACCCTATTAGGACTACCTTCTTCCATTAAAAATGCTTTTATTTCTAAAATAAAATTAAATTTAAAATTTTTTCTCATTTTTAATAGTATCTTTATTATAAACTAAACCTGAACGTTTATCACCTCTTAACATGTCGATATCATAACCAAAACCTTCGCATGAGGGAATATCTAAAAGAACAAATTTTGTTTCAGTATCAGCCTGAAGCGATAGTAGCGGTTCTAAATCTATTCTTGCCTGATCCTTCTTACCAATTTTTTGTCCATTTACATCTAGTTGGCCATCAGTAACATAGATGAATGTTCTTCTTTTCTGAGCTGGAGTATAATCAATTTTTAAATCTTTATCCAAAGTTGACATATAAATTGTAGCGTCTGTATGAAATGAAACAGTATTAGCAATCGTACCCGAGGCTACTGGAAACAGATGGTTTTTGAAATCCTGGTTTGAATAGGATAATTGATCATAACTTGGTTTTAAATCGTGTTTGTCTGGAAAAAGCCATATTTGATAAAATTTTACTGTATCTGCCCCATAGTTATATTCAGAATGTGTTAATCCAGTCCCAGCAGACATCCTTTGAACATCACCAGCCTTAATATGTGCAATATTACCCATACTATCTTTGTGGGTCATCTCTCATTCTAAAACCAATGTTATAATTTCCATTTCTTTATGAGGATGTGTTGGAAATCCAGTCCCAGGTTTTACAATATCATCATTAAATACTCTTAATGCTTCAAATCTATTGACTTTAATCTATTGACTTTATAAATTAATTTCCATCTAAATTGACTTCAAATCTATTGACTTTATAAATTAATTTTTCGAAAGTTAAAAAATAATCTTTATTTTTCAAATAAAGCATTTTAGTTAATATTTTCCTTTATATTCATTATTTACATATAAATCGACGTTCCAAAAACAAATGTAGCCTTTAACTGGTATTGCATCTAATAATGGGTCTAAATAAGACCAAGCAACATCTTTATACGTTTTTCCATCTAAATTGACATTCCAATATGAAGCTATTCCTTTATATGGACAAATTGATGAAGTATCAGTTTTTTCTAATAAATTCATCTTGATATCATCAGTAGGAATATAATATCGAACTCTGAAATCAGTTTCAAATAATGCTATACTTCGTGTTGATTCAGCAATAACAGTATCATCTATTTTAAAATGAATCAATCTTGAAGTAGGTCTGGTGTCAATTCTATGAAAAGGATTTCTTGGATGACCGATTAATTCCACGTCTTCCTCTAAAATTTTACTTACAGCTTCCCATTTAAATCCAATATAGCCAATAAGCTTCCTATATTCACCTTGAGATGACTTATTGAAAGAATAAGCGGCATTATTTATTTGTTTATTATTCACTTTAAGGTGCCAATACTGAAACATTTCCTGTTTTCCTTTATAATCAGATTCGATGAAATATTGGATTTGGACATCAGATTTATCAAAAAAGTAAACGAGTTCCCTACCATTAGTATCAAACAGTAATAAGGGAGCATAAGAATCTGCAATAAGGATATTCTCAATATAAACTCTAATCCACTTTTCAGTGGGTACAACAAATGGATAATTAAAAACTTTTTGCGTTTCAAAATTAAGTTGAGGATTAAGATTTGACATATGATTATAATTTCATTACGTATTAAAAATGGTAAGTTATATCAACTAATTTTAGCCATCTTAATTATTGAGTGCAAAAGATTATAAATTTTGGTCTCGATTATTAGTGGAACCTGATGATTGCATCTCATGAAAAAATTCCTGAAGAAATTCTCTTTGCACCTCATAAAAAAGAGGGCACTTTTATTTGTAGAATTTGTTCTAAGGCATGTGTTTTAGAAAAAGAGGAAATTGGTTATTGCGGGGTAAGAATAAATACTGGAGAACGGATCATTTCAAAAACATATGGTCTTACCACTGGAATAAGTATCGATCCTATAGAAAAAAAACCTCTTTATCATTTTCAACCTGGAACTGATACTCTGTCTATCGGTGGGATTGGTTGCAACTTAAGCTGCTCATTTTGTCAAAACTTTACAACTTCCCAAGACCGAAGTAAGCTTGGCGCAACCTTTTTAGAAAAACATTCTCCTGAAGAGATTGTGAATATAGCTTTAATGAAAAAACTACCATCAATTAGCGTCACATATAATGAACCAACAATTAATATTGAATATGTTGTTGATATTGCAAAATTAGCGCATGATGCAGGATTAAAAGTTATTGCTGTTACGAATGGTTTTCTGCAAACTAAAATAGCTGAATATTTGGCAAAATATATAGATGCTGCTAACATTGATTTTAAAGGAGATAAAAAATTTTACAGAGAAATTTGTGATGGAAGACAAACTCCTGTTAAAAAAACGATCGAACATTGGTTTGATTCCGGCGTTCATATTGAGCTAACAACTCTTGTTATTCCTTCTTATAATGACTCTGATATGTTTATTAAAGAAGAGGCTAATTGGATGGTTACTAGGCTACGAAAGGATGTTCCGTTGCATTTCTCTAGATTTTACCCAATGTACCTCTTAAATGATATTCCACCTACTCCATTAAACACGTTATTGAAATGCAAAAAGATTGCTAAGGAAGAAGGATTGCAATATATATATATAGGGAATGTTGGTTCTCAGGTTGATGATAATACTTATTGTGCTAATTGCGGTGAAGTGTTAATTGAACGGGGTACCAATGTATTTCTACGAAGGAAAGGATATGAGACCAAAATAAGAAATTTAGATTTGAAAAATAATGTGTGTTTGAGTTGTGGTCAAAAAGCTCCGTTTACTGATTAAATACTCAAAAATATATTAAAGCAGTCTTTTAAAATAGTAATCAGGGATTAAAATGTATCTTAAAAGTTTATTTAAAAAATCTGATAAGAATGACATTCCAAAAACTGTCCTTTTTGACTATATTCAGAAAGATAAGAAATTTTTAGATTCTTATAAAAAATATAAGGTTCAAACTGACATAGTAAATAGAGTAAACTCAATACTTGATTCAGGTAAAATGGTTATTGTGTCAGCCTATTGGTGCCCTGATTGCAGGAATAATGTTCCTAAAATGGCTAAAATATCCGAAGAATTATCCAATTGGTCCTTTAAAATTATGGATCGAGATGACGAAGGCGTAAAGGAGAGATATACTATTAAAAAAATTCCCACCTTTATTATTTATGATAATTGTGGCAACGAATTTGGTCGAATTATAGAAAATCCTACTTCAGGTTCATTAGAACAAGATCTACTGAATATTGTTACAATAACTAATTAATACCTGTAAAAATTTTAGTTGTTTTTTTAATTTATTCTACTATTACTAAACTTTTATTTAAGCAATTTATTTTCTAGATCAATTGCTTTAGCAAATAAAATATTATTTTCTAAATGAATATGCAAATGTAAATTCTCTTCAAATTCATTAAGCATCGAATAGGTGACTTTGTACGTCTTACAGGCATCTTGAGGAGGTAAAAAATCATTTGACAATGTCCTCATTGCTTCGAAAGCATTTCCTGCATCGATGTGCTCTTGTTCCATCATCGCAATTGGATTTTGAATTGTACCGAACATTGGTGGATTCAATTTTTTGTTAAAATCCTCACTTTCAACAATTTGTCTGATATAGGGAAATAATATCTGTTCCTCTTTTTCCATGTGCGATAAAAGCTCCTGTCTAACCTGTGAAAATAATTGTTTTATTTCTTTTAATTCAGGATGATTATCACCATGTTTTGTCACTGTTTTGGTTAAAAATTCATTTATTGCAGGTAAATTCTTACGTACATATATATGCTGGGTATTAACTATATAAGCAATTAAAAAATCTAATTTCCAATCGCCATAATTCTGTTCTGGACGTGAATTTGTTGCATTTAATTTAATTTCTTCTAAAACATCAGATGAATTTAAATTTCTTTCTTCACACGCCGTATCCAATGTTTTTTTTCCTCCACAGCAAAAATCCATATTATATTTTTTAAAAACAATAGCTGATCTATAATCTTCCGTTGTTATCTCTGCTAGGGTCATTTTTGCATCCATATTTTATCAATCCAATAGTTTCCGTTTTCAATTAAAATTAATAAGGTTTTTTCAATTGATTTAACAATTGTGAATATTAATTAAAAACAATCCCTGACAATTAAATAATCAGATTACAAAAAGATTAGTCCAACACTCGAGTTATTTACGTGGAATGGCAGGGATTGGAGGAAAAAAAAACATTTTTCAAATCAATACTTTTCAAAAATAGTCATCATGAATCAGATACCTTTGTTCAATGCCACCATCATGGTAATTGGATCAAATGGCTTATTAACTAATAAATAAACTTAGTAAATAATAGAATATAAAATATACAAATTAGAGGTAAGAATAAAACAACCAGGCGATTCAAGAATGTATCAAATCTTGACGGACAAAGAAGTCGAAAAATATTATAATTTTTCAAAAATAGTTTCCATCTATGAGAAGATATTTGTTGAAAAAAATGAAGGAACTTATATTTCACCTCCTCGTCATTCGGTTAAATCGGAAAAGGGATCTCTAGTTTTTACTATTGGAGGATCATCCTCAGAAGTAGAGAATGCTATTGGCTTTCGTGTTTACGATACATTTCCAGAAATTTTTGGACAAAAAGTAGAAAAACCTCAATTAAATGTTGTTTTCAATAATACAAGTGGAGAATTAATGGGGATAATTATTGGAAACTTAATTGGTCCAATAAGGACCGCAGCCATTAATGCTCTTGCAATTAAAAAAATGAGTAATAAAAACGCAACCACTCTAGGTGTTATTGGTACTGGTAATCAAGCTCGTTGGCACGTAGAGGCAGTATGTGCTGTTAGAAACGTAAAACAAATTAAAGTTTTTTCAAGAAGACCGGAACTATGTGAGAAATTTGCTAGCTCAATGTCTGATAGATTAAAGATAGAAACCACTGCTTGTTCAACCAGTAAACAGGCTGTTAAAGATGTTGATATATTATTGTGCCTCACCACCAGCAGAACACCTGTTTTTAATTCCGAAGACATCAGCCAGGGGACACATATTAATACTATAGGACCAAAATTTGTAGATGCTCATGAAATTCCATTGGATCTTATTCCTAAGACAAAATTTATTGTAACAGATTCCATTGAGCAAACAAAAAGCTATTCAAGATCATTTTTCCTTACTGGAACACCAACTATGGATAGTATAATAGAATTGAGTGATATTGTCTCTGAAAAAGTAAAATTAAATCGGCAAACCACTGATATAAGTCTTTTTTCTTCTGTGGGACTTTCTGGAACTGAAGTAGTTCTTTCTAAATTTATTTTACAAGAATTTTCAAAGAATAAAAATTGAATTCCTTTCAATAATGTCTTCAATATTCAATTATAATTTTACAATTTTTGCTAAATACGGTTAAGAATATAAGTAAATCTACTGATATCCAAAAATCGAAGGAAAAAATTCGACTTTATACCACAATGTCTTTATAAAACAATTGGTATGATTTACAAAATTGATTAGAATTCTCCATGTCTCCCTTCGCCTTTTCTAAATCTACCTAATCCTTTTTCTATCTCTCCTAATGACTTTAATCCATGCTCATACTCATTTTTTAAGGCTTCTTCCATCCCGTAGTCGTACTGTTCATAGCAGGATAATCGATCATGGATTAAACACGTTTGTGGAAATTCAGCTATTTTTTCAGCTAATTTTTCAGCTTCTAATCTAGCCTGACCAACATCCACAACTTTTGTTGCAAGTCCAATTGTAAATGCTTCATCAGCTGTGACTGGACGACCAGTTAATATCAGATCTAAAGCTCTACCGAGACCAACGATTCTTGGTAATCGAATTGTGCCACCATCTATCAGTGGTATACCCCATCGTCTGTTAAAAATACCCAAGGTACTATTTTTTTCAACGATTCGTAGATCACACCATAAAGCTAGCTCAAATCCACCAGCCACAGCATATCCAGATATTGCAGCTATTATTGGCTTTGATAAGTACATCCTTGTAGGACCCATTGGTCCATCACCATCTGGTTTTAACTTATTACCTGATTCTTTTCCTACTTCTTTCAAATTCGCTCCAGAACAAAAATTACCACCTTTACCACATAATATTGCTACCAGAGATGTTTCATCTTTTTCAAATTCTCTAAAAGCATCAGTTAATCTTTGAGCTGACTCTCCATCAATAGCATTCCTAACTTCAGGATTATTTATAGATATTATAGTCAATTTTCCTTTTTTTTCAACTTCTATTGTCATTTTAGCCACACCATTTTACCGAATCCCGGTTGAGGGTTCCCATAATTCAATCGTATTGCCATCCGGATCTTTTAGATGAGTAAATTTACCCTCTCCTATTCCATCTATTTTTGCCATTGAAATTTAACCACATTGTCTGTTTTTTTAATAATCATTATTAATGATGAGATTTCTTTTTAGTGACTAAAATTATGAAAAATGTTATAACCACTACAGGATATACAAATCCAGGTGAAGAAGAGACTGGCAGGTTTGATGTCTCGTGGGCATAATAGATATTTAAACTCCCGGTTCGACCATCGGTCCAAACAACTTGTGGTACACCATTAGAATCAACTCTTATTGTACAATAATCGCCAGGTCTTGTAAAACTACTAGATGTATATGCACTTGCAACTGGGATAACAGCAGACATGGATAATGTTGTTCTATTGACTCCTGAAAATGATATTTCTCTGTAGTAAGGCCTATATTGGCCATTTGATTCCTGATACCATATTACATGAACATTATTTTGTGAGTCTATTGCCATATCAGGCTCCCACTGGTTTACGTTATTTACATCATTAATTGGTATTTTAGGTGACCAATCTTTTCCAAAGTTATCTGAATACCGTAAGTAAACTTTCCAATTATTGTTATATTCTGCCCAGAGTATGTATAATCTGTTATTAGAATCAAAGCGCATAACAGGAATTGTTGATTTGCCAGGAGCATTATTACTACCAATAGATACCCCATAATTTGTCTCAGGATTTAAATCATGCTGATTACTGAAATTTAAACCACCATTATTTGAATAAGCATAATACACATCCCCTGTGAAATTATCTGTAATATTGATATAGAGCCATGCAACAAATAATGTCTGATTGGATGATAACGCAGGATAGGGAGCTAAAATATTTTCAGGGGTATATTGATTTACAGTCGAAATATCCGTGAAATTTTTTCCACCATTAATGGATTTTGATAATTTCACGTTTCCTAGGCCAGTATATAAATTTACGTCATCATAAGTCAGGAATATTGTACCATTCTTAGAAATAATGAAAGTTTCTTTATCAGCAAAATTTTTGTTTTCACTTGCTTTGCTAACAGACCAATTTATACCACCATCAGAAGACTTTGCCATCGTAACCTGGCTAAAAGTTTTAGCACTATCTGAGTTGTTATACTCTAGATATGAATAATAAATAGTATTGTTATAAACATTCATCCAGGCATCTGATTTGGATCCTCCACCAGAACTAATATCACTAGGCATGCTCACTGGAATTGTCCAATTCGTTCCGTTTGCTGGAGATTTTGTAAAACTTACATCAACACCAGCAGAAGATGGTTGTAAAGCATCTTTCCAGCCAACATATAACTCATTATTTTGCCCAATTGCCAAAGTAGGCTCAACATGTTGAGGATATTTAGTATCTGAAGTTGAAAGAGGAATGTTTTTAGAAAAGCTTTTTATTAAACCGTTGCTAGACGAAGTATTAGTAGTAACCAAAAATAAAGTCTGTAGTAGAGTAAAACTGATCAGTAAAAGAAGTATTACAGAAAAAAATACCCGTTTATTCTTCATGAAGAATTAATTTTTTGTGTTAAAATAAAAATATCCTTATATGAAAATGAATAATTTACTTAACTTGCAATATTTAATAGGTGTGTTTCTTCTTTCTCGCTTATAAAAATAGCATCCTCGACGAGATCATTCATAAGTTGTTCTTCATTTTGATCCAACAAATATCCTGTTCGTAAATTTCTAATAAATGTTTCTTTAATAGGGTGTTGTAAAAATTTGTCTATTAATAAATCAAATTTTTTAGATGCAAGATATGATGGACCCTTGAATGCATAGCAAAAAATAAAATTTTCTAGAACTATTTTCGATATTAATGTAAACTCTCCATGTTTAATTCTCTCCACTTTACCTGTTGAAGAAAAAATTTGTTGTCCGAAAGTATTGACTGCTGAAATAAACCCTCCTATTAACTGATCATCAATGTTTATTCCATCCTTAAATTTAGAACTAAAAGCAGACAATCCACCTATTTGTAATATTATAAATAAAATAGGTTCTTCGCGTTCAATTTCAATAGTTTCTTCTCTTCGCCGTGTTAACGAAAATAAGGTTTCTTCGATACCAGTTAAATCCAATCGCTCTGAAAGAGGTGCGTGTCTTTCTTTTAATTCCATCCATTTTTCTTCAGTTTGTAATAATTTGTCAAGTTCCTTTGACGCTAAATATTCAAACTTTGAGATATTTTTTTCTTTTGAGATCGTTACGCCATTCATTAAAATGTTTTTAGCCTTTGAATATTTGAAATCTAACAAATCAAGTTTAGATTCAAGTAAAAATCCTTGAACAAGCAAACCTGCTGAATTTTGAAGTTCAGCAATTTGATGAACCTGTGAACAATAATTTCTGATATCCTCTAGGATTTGCTCGTTATTTGATAATCTAATCTCTAATAATAAAATATCAGTCAAATTTAAAATTAATTGAACAGTAATTTCGTTATCAATTACTTTATTATGTATTATGGAATTGAATTTAATAGCAGCATGAAATTTGTCCAATAAACGGTCAGATTTTTTTAACAATAATCCCTCTGAGAAAGAATAAAGCATTTGAATATATTCATTCTCTGGTGTCGATTTTTGTAACTCATCAAGAGATATTAAAGTCACTTTCGCTAAATCGAGCTTATTATATTCAAGATACAAAGTCAGTAATTGATAATTTAATTTTACTTGAAAAAGGACGTTTTTAATTTCATCAAAAAGCTCTTTAGCTTGAAGATAATTCTCTAGAGATTTATCGTAATCCCCTTTGTAATGATAGATTTCTGCAATGTTTCCAAGACTAGATGCAATCTTATTTTTTATACCAATTGTCATGCGGATTTCTAATGCTTGTGAGTGAAGATCTAAAGCAACATTAAGATCACCTTTGTAGATTGAGACGTTTCCTAGATTATTTAAGGCATCAGTAAACTTTAATTTATTTCCAACTCTTCCCATAACCGCAAGACTAGATTGAAAAGAATTCTGTGATTCATTGACGTCTCCTTTTAACCAAAAAATAATGCCTTTTAAAGTAAATAAATCACCGATTCTTTCTAAAACCTTGTTTGATAACTTCTTTTCTGAGAATCGTTCTTCAATGCCCTCTAAAAGGATTAAAGCATCAGTTAATCTTCCAATCTTCCAATAAAGATCTGATTTGGCTATCATATAATCAATATACATTAAAGAATCTTTTGAATCTATAAAATTTACAGTTCTTTCAATTTTTTCTAATAATGCAAAACCTAGAGATATCTTACTAAATTTAGAATAAAGAACTAATTTTAAAATTTCAAGAATGGCTAAATTGTGTTTTTTGGAAAACTTATTTTTAGAAATTTTTTTCTCTAATAATTTAAGAAACGAACTCATTGTTTCAAAATCTTCTCTATCAACAAGAGGCTTAATACGCTCATATTCCTCTTCATACGAGATGAATTTCTTATTTGAAGATTTTTTTACTTCAGTAAAATTCCTAGGTTGATCAAGAGAGATTGATTTTTTGGTAACCATTGAATAATCAGTAAGTATTATTAGTAAACTTAAAACATTAATTTTGTTAATTAATGCTTGAATTTGTTTATGTACCATTTAAATGATCTAAAAATTGTTTTACCTGTCTTGTTAACTAAT
>DAHXPE010000461.1 GCA_027364495.1 Candidatus Heimdallarchaeota archaeon
ATTATCAAGCATTATTAAATTTTGTTATGTCAATAAATCAGGAATATAGGAAATATATTATTGTAAGAGTAAATGATAAAGCAAGAATACCTCATATAAGTGAAATAAAGAATAATATGAAAAAAAAGCAAGAATTAATAAAAATAAAAGTAGAGTAGGTCTGTTTCTATTTCTTAATTATCAAAAAGGAAGATAGGATCACCGTTTTCATCTAAGAAGGCATCCATTACAGATGGGAATCTTCTAAAGAAAAAATCAGAATAATCAAGAGTTGAAAACATTGGACCAGCATCATTAGATTTTTTCATAGCAATGTCCATTAGTTGACTCATACTAGAGGCTGTACCAACTTCTTTACCTCTATTAACGATATATTCCTGAATCTCAGAGGTACCTTCGTAAATTCTAAGAATTCTGAAATCTCGAACTAATTTCTCAACTTTATAATCACGGATGAAACCATTGCCACCATGAATCTGAAGACAATCATCGGTTATCATCCAGCCAACTTCAGAATTGAACATTTTGGCTTTAGAGATGGTTAAGTTAAGAATACCGCGATTATATTGATCAGAAAATTCTTTTAAAGCTTGATCTTCTTCTGGCGTGGTTTTAAGATATTTGGTCTTAATAAGTTGACCCATCTGGAATTTACTTAATACAAAAGATGCTTCGTAACCAAGTCGTCTCATTCTAGATAAATTAAGTTCCATACCTTTTAGTTTATTAGCAACACCAGGGAATGTACCAATCGGCTTATCAAACTGAATACGTTCTTTAGCATAGGTGCTAGCTAATTGATAAGCACGTTCTGCAACACCAACAGCCTGCATAGCAACACCCATACGCATACCAAGTAAACGTTCAAGAACAGTTTGGTAACCTTTACCACGTTGACCGAGAAGGTTCTCTTTAGGGATAACAACATTGACATCAAGAGCAGCCGTGGGAGAGCCATGAATGCCCATCTTTTTTTCAATTCTGGTAGCTCGGATACCAGACTTAGACGAATCGTCAGCATCTTTCATGTCAGTATCAACAATGAAAGCACTGGTTCCTTTTTCACCATCTTTGGCGAGTAAAATACCTATTTCGCCAAAACCACCATTTGAAATGAATATTTTGCTACCTTTAGCAATAAAAAAATCGCCATCTTCAGTAACAGTAGTTTTGATATTCCTAAGGTTACTACCAGCTTGTGGTTCAGTGAAAGCAACAAAACCAGGTGTTCCTTCTTTCAATCGAGGGAAATATTTCTCAGCAAGGTAAGGTGTGGGGTAAAGACTGAGAGCCTCAATTATTGTAATCGCTAGACCAATTGTCACATTTAAAGAAGTATCATATAACGATACATCCTCAACGAATGCACTCTCGACCAGTGCAGGTAAGGCAGCACCACCATATTGTTCTGGGATTAGGGATTCATACAATCTAAATCCTTTAGGATCTGATACAATCTTTTTAAATGCTCGCATAAGAGAATCCGGAAAAATAACTTTACCAGTGTTCTTATCAAGCGTAACTTCATTGTGGTCCCATTCATCAACATAAGGTTCGACATCTTTCTTTAAAATGTCCTGTAATTGATCAAGGGAAGGATACCAAAGGTCAGTAATGAAATCTTTTTCAACACCAAGTTTCAGGCCATATTGCATCAATAATTCTCGTTGTTCTGCTTGAATTCCTTTATAAGTCAATTAAAATAAACTCCATATTAGGTAACTTAAGGGTTAATATAATTACTTGACCATTCCAGTAATATAAAATATATTAATGAAACAAAAATTAAAAGTAATTATAAAGAATAAATTATTATTTATGGAACAATTTAAAAAGTTTTAATGATACACGTAAAAGAAAAATTTATTCTTCTTAAATGACTTTTTAATTCTAAATAAGCCCTTATATTGTAGATTTAATTCTAAAAAAAGGTTTTTTCTTATTTTCCTTGCATTATAAGATTTTTTCTTTTTTATTTTTTGATTATTGATTATTCATTAGTTTTTTAAAGAAACCTAAATCTACTTTTAAAATTTTTTAGAAAATCAAATCTATGATGATTCAGAAATCAAAACCATATAATCTTTTTCTAGTACACTATAGATTAGTCTTTCTTAAACGGATTAGAAACGTGCTAATAAATGATTTATTTTATGTGTCCTATCCTCACGAACGGCTAGTATTTTATCTCCATGTTCATTCTTGTTTTTACCCCTTGTCAAAACTAAAAAATTATAGACAAACTATTGCATTATTCAATTTTACTGGTAAAGTTTACTAGATGTTCACTAGCAGAGGTTAACGATTACCATAAAACTCAATGCATTAAGAATTCAAAAAATAATTCCCGAATCCTCCGGTCTATCAGTTATAAACTAGCTACCATCAATTAATCCAGTACTAGGAATAAAAACTAACCCATGACTATCAGCTAAATCAACAATTGCTCTAGCCAAGTAATTTAATCCATCATTCGTTAATTAACTTCGATATCCTAAAAAAAGAAGATTTTTTAATTTTTAATGTATTAATTAGGATTCAAATCTAGTACTATGTGCCTCCCAATCTGAAAAACTACCTATATAAAGTTTAGGCTCTTGGAAACCCAGTTGTTTCATAACAGCAAGATTGAAACAGGCAGTAACTCCAGAACCACAGTATACTATTGAATCTTCGGGCTTATTGTTTATAAAAAGTAAATCAAACTCTTTTTTTAATTCCTTATCATTACGAAGAATTCCATCACCGTCAGAAATATTAGCTTTCCACCATCTATTTGAAGCACCAGGAATATGACCGCCAACTTTATCCAGTATAGAAGCCTGACCATGGAACCTATTAGAATCCCTTGAATCAATTAATCCGGTGAATCCTGAATCAACCAATTCACTCACTTTTTTAAAATCAACAAGGGAAATTATTCCAAATGACCAGTCAGATGGTAATGAAAGAGATATTTTTTCACCTGTCCTGATTGTTGGTTCTGAAGTCGTAGGGTAGCCATCAGCAATCCATTTACTTAACCCACCTTCTAAAATTTGGACTTTTTCGTAACCAAGGGTAAATAACATAAACCAGATACGAGCGGTATAACCGCCATTAGTATTATCGTAACAAATAATATGAAGGTTCTTTGAAATAAACATTTCTTCTAAGAGAGCCTTGAAATGTTCCAAAGAAGGTAATGGATGCCTTCCAGTTGCAGGAGTTTGCGGACCACTGAGTTCAGAAAGCATACTCAGGTAAATGGACCCTGGAATATGATTTTGTTTATGAATTTTCAAACTATATTCTTCTGGTTGATTAAAGTCATACTGAGCATCAATAAATAGTACATTTTCCTGATTAAATAATTCAAAAGCTGTTTTTGTAGAAATAAATGGTTTCATACTTTAGTATCACTTATAAATTGGTTAGGTATACCTCTTTTTTATTTTGTTATAATAGTTTAGATAGGGAAGAAAGTTTTTCAAAATATTTTGCTTGTTTAATGTCCTGATAAGCCTTTTCTAAATCTTTTTTTACGAGTGGCTGAATAAGCTTCTTTAATTTAGGTAATTGAATGATTTTATTAGTATGTTCAAACCAGTCAAGAATGGAAAATTTGCTACTCGTAAAATGAATATCTTTTAAAGATAATTGTTCCTTAAATTGCGATATTAATGTTGGAATCACAGGCTCAAGTAGGTAAACCAAAAAACCAGTTGCGATATAACCTAGAGTGATGTCTTCAAGTCTAAACTCACTATTGGATTTTTTCCATGGTTCCTGTTTTGATAAAAAAGAATTGATTTGCTTAGAAAATAATACTGATTGCTGTAGCGCCGATTTGGAATCTATCTTTAGTATTTTTTCAAAAATATTGTTGATTGATTCTTCAATTTCCAATAAAAATTCTTTTGTAGAGGCTTGGCAAAATTCAATTTTCAAAAGAATTTTACCATGATTATATCTCCAGGAAAGGCTACAAATACGATAGACTAGATTAACAATATTACTTATCAAGACATCATTTATGAGTTTAACAAAGGTCTCCCATTCAAAGTTATGACTCTTTTTATCTGGTTTATAGTAGATTAGATAAAACCTCCAAAAATCAGCTTGGGC
>DAHXPE010000488.1 GCA_027364495.1 Candidatus Heimdallarchaeota archaeon
TTTATATTTTTTTAGTTTTAGAATCAATTAAGGAATAAAATGGCTAAAAAAACCCGAATACCTAGTTATAACTTGGTTTTTGCAGATTTAGTATTAAATTAGATTTTATAGCCACTAATAATAACAATATGGCAAATTTGGCCTTTATTCAATTCTAATAAACTGAAAACTATTCATGGACTAATATAAATTTTAGAAAATCAACGAAAATTTAAAAAATCACCTTTCATTCGATTTATAAATGGTATGTAAATATTGTCGGATTTTATAATGATTTAATAAATAAACTTTAAAAAGAAATTAATCAATCTTAAACGAATATATAATGAATAATGAAATTAAAAGGTAAAATTAAAAATTTTGAAACTATAAAATAAAAACTAAGTAAAAATTGACTAACAGAATTAATCTAAAGTCAAAAAAAATTTTTAAAAACATTTGCGAAAGGTAAGTTAGATGTATTTTCTATTTCATAAAAAAATATTATTTTTTCAAGTACAATAAATAATTATTTAATTTATTCTAAGCTTTTCCATTTATGTCAATGGATAATGTTCCTTTTTCATCAATCGATATTTCTGAAAAGGATTTTAATGATCTAACAATTTATTTACGTAATTTTGATATCAATGTCCTAGGTTTAAAGAAATCTCATTTCTTAAGAAGAATTAAGACCAGAATGATACGAGTTGGTAAAAAAACGGTTTCTGAATATATCCAATACACTAAACAAAATGCTGAAGAACAAGAAAACCTAAAACAGGCTTTCTCTATAAATGTAACGCATTTTTTTAGAAATGCCGACACTTTTGAAGAAATTAAGAAAAAGGTTTTTCCAATTTTAATTAAACAGAATGGGAGAATAAGGATCTGGAGTGCTGGTTGTGCTGATGGTGCTGAACCATATTCTTTAGCCATGATAGCACATAGCTTAGGGCTTACACCAACTCAGATTAAAATTACAGCATCAGATTATAATCCTGAATCATTAGAATTGGCTAAAAAAGGGTTATACCCGAGACAATATGATCGTGAATTACCTGCTCAGTTTAAGAAGTATTTATTATTAAATGAAAAGGAAAATATATACGAAATTGAACCTCAACTAAAAAATTATATAGAATTTAAAGTTCATAATTTAATAACCGATAATTTAACAGTAATAGGTGCTAACTCTTATAACCTGGTACTATGCAGAAATGTTTTAATCTATTTTACTAAAGAGCAACAAGAATTAATTTATGAAAAATTTTACGATGCACTCAAATCAGATGGGTTCTTTGTCGTGGGTAGAAGTGAAATTATATTAGGTGACTATCGAACAAAATTTTCTTTGTTTGATAGCAATCACAGAATTTCAAGAAAAATGAATTAAAAAAGAAGTCAATAATTAAGATTCCAGGTAAATAAACAATAAGAAGATCAGAATAGGTCCTAGATTGAAGCTAAAATACCACCAGACTCTATAAAAGGGATTGAATATTGTGTTAGAACCCATTAATATTGGATAAGACTGATAAATTGTCGCATAAATGATAATACTAAGAAACGTTATTGAGGATATGCTTAAAATAGATAAAATTTTCAAAAATACTTTTGTTTGCTTTTCCTCAGACCAATTTTTATAATTCTGACCAATAATAATTGGTATAATTGTTAGAATTAAAACAAAGATCATAAGAATAACAAAAATTAAAACATTCTGGACTCCAAATTCTAGTAATTCATGGGCATAATTTGAAACTGTGAATATATTAACTAATGTTAATAGAGCATCTAAAATCAAATTTAGAAGGAGAATATACATTAACATGTGTAAAATCTTATTATTTTTCACAGAAGCTGCTATTCGTTCATCATTTAACAAGTATTCACCTGCCAGAAAGAGGTCTTTACACTCTAAGTAACTATTGTACAGAGAAGTTCTTAACTTTTACGTTAGGTGTAATCTGAAAGCTCAATCTATCCGTATTTCCCTTAATTTAAATTTAAATAAAATTAACTTGATATCTTCATCTAGGAGAACTTAAGACTATTAGGAATAATTATTCGTTCATTCTAATTAAGTGAAAAATAGATTGATATCCCACTTGAATAAAAAAAATTTAAAAAGTTTTAGCCTTCCCAAGCTTTATCTGGTGAAAGAAAGTCAATTTTGACATTACTAACGCCACGAATTTCTTTTAGTCGATTTTTTAATTCATCAACTGAAATGTGACTAGGTAAATCCATTTTATCAGCATAAACTTCATATAAACATGCTTCGGAAGTAAAACAAACACCTGTGGAATAAAGGGTTTTGATAGATGTCTCTAAGAAAATACTGGATACATCTTGTAAAAAATCAGGTGTTAATTCGCCTATCTCAACCTCTATCCTTGCGACCTGATCACTCTTACTTGGATAAATTTTAATTATTCGTGTGCTTGGGGTAAAAATTATAACAGCATGATTAAAACGGGACGCATCTACTTCTTCACCCATAGTGCTTTCCAAGAAGGATGCTGGAATGTTAATCGAAATTTCATTTTCGCCCTTTATTTTAACTACTCGTGCATTAGTAATTGATGCCAAAATCATGTTCCTCTAAGATTTAAGTTTCAAAACTAAGAATATTTAATAACTATGTTGCCTGTTTTTTAATTCTTATTTATTGAATTTATTTATTTTTTGATTAACTTGAAAGTATTAAGTTTTTTTTATGTTTACTTTCTTCCTTTTTTAAGTTATTTAAACTATTTTTTTTCTCGGTCTCAGCATTTGTAAAATTTTGTAAAAAAATTTTTTTCCTTTTATTATACTATTCTCCTTCTTACTTTTATTTTACTATTTTAAAGATTCAACTTAATATTTTCGATTGTAATAACAAAATTTTGTAGCTTTCATTATTTACCTGTTTTTAGTTGCTCATTGTCCATTTATTCATTTAATTTTATTAATCATGTGACATCTGATGACTTTAAAGGATTTATTCATAGAATGTAAAGTTTATACGTTATGCACAGATATTTAATTCATTATTAGGAAAAATTTTTTTCGGTAATCCAATTTTATATTCTACTATTTTTCACAATAAAGAATTAATAATAATCTTTTTCAATTCCTGATAATTACAACATTATCAATATATCCTCCGAGCTTTATCTCATGTCAAACGTCACAAATAACATTCGCAATTTAGTATTTTCTTATTTTATCCTGTTTTTTGTATTTTCTTTAACTCAGGTTTATTTTCACTATTTAAATGATAAGATTTATTTAATTATCGCTTCTCTCACTTCTCTTCTTATCTCATTTCAAATTTTGCGTTTTATGTTTGCGCCCACTAAAATTCGTGGTATTGATCGAACGTATGTCGTTGCTCCTGATCTTGCTATTGTACGAGAAGAGAATATTATTCTTAGACAGGCTCTTCCTGAAGAAGCTCCCTGTAATTTTTGCCAAAAATCTGTTTACAAACCTTTTCAATGTGTAAATTGTAAGGGGTTATTTTGCGGAGCACATATGCTCCCATTTGATCATAATTGTCCAAAATTATAGGCATACAAATATTAGAATCTAAAGAAAAAGAAATTAAAGATATAACTGGGATCAACTACTTTTATTGCGAGAATTGGAATTATAAACATTATTAAATAACAAAACCAAATCATTTCTGACCATTCGAAGATTTTTTTCCCATCTAATATCCAAACTGGAATTAAATTAAAAATTCCTAGAAAAACATTCAAGAAAAAACTAATTTGACCAAAATAGTTTAGAACCCAGGCTATTGATCCTACAGGTCCTGCAAAAATCAAAAGACCAAGGCTCAGACATGCTAAATGTAAATTCACAATTGGTCCTGAAGCAGAGACGCGGCCTCTAATATCGCTATATTTACTTAAATTACTCTCCCAAAAGGTTGCGCCCGGCATTAAAAAATAAAATCCAAGCGCGATACTAATTGCTGATATAAGCAATCCTCTTCTATCTAATTTAAACTCAGCTTTTGCTTTAAAATATTGTGCTGCGAATTTATGACCCATCTCATGAAAAATGAAAGCAAAACCAATAGCAAATGCGGCAATGGAGACCTCTGCCAAAGCTAAATTGAGATCATTAGTTGATAGATATTTCTGTATAAAAATTTGTGGAACGAAAGCAATTATAAAAATTAACCAGGCCACACCAATATGTGCTAATTCCTGATTGGATATTTGTAATTTATCAAAAATTCCTTTTTTTTGTAACAATTCATATTCTGGTTTACTTTTTGACATTGCTTAACGCTTCTGGTATTGTTTTATCATATGGAGGTCTTAGTATTATTCCTGGTGCTATTATACCAGTTATTAATGTGTTAGGTGTTATGTCAAATGCTGGATTAAAAACTTTTGACTGAGTACTCGCCACCTGTTTGAGTATTAAGTCTTCTGTAAATATATGTGTTACTTCTTTTGAGGATCGTTCTTCGATTACTATGTCTTTTCCAGTTTCCATTGAAAGGTCAAAAGTGGACCATGGTGCTACGGTATACATTGAAACTTTATGATACTTTGCCAAAACAGCAAGGTTATAGGTACCTATTTTATTTGCAAAATCACCATTTTTTGCTATTCGATCTGCTCCTACTAAAATTAAATCAATTTTACCGTCTTTCATTAATGATGCTGAAACGGTGTCTGGTATTAAGGTATTGGGTACATTCGCTTGTTGTAACTCCCATGTTGTTAATCTTCCACCTTGTAATCGTGGTCTTGTTTCATCCACATATACGTGTAATTTTTTTCCTCTCTTAGTTGCTTCGATTATCACACCTAGGGCTGATCCTACATCAATAGTAGCTAAAGGACCGGTATTACAATGGTGTAATATATTCATTCCATCTGTTACTAATTGATAGCCCGTGGTTGCTAATTGTGTGCATTCATCGATTATAGAACTTACTATGATTTCTGCTTTTCTCATTATTTCTTCTGTAAATTGAGTTAAAGACTTATCTAATAAGTTATCAATTGTTTTAATCATTTCATTAATTACATTTCTCAGGTCAACAGCTGTTGGTCTACTTTCTAATAATTTTTTTGCATCCTCATGTATTTTATTTCTTCTATTGTCTATATCTTTAATATCCTCACTTAATTTAACGCTTTGAACCATTCCATAGGCTGCTGCTCCTCCTATTGACGGTGCTCCGCGAATTACCATTTCTGTAATGAATTCAGCCGTCATTTTTGGACTTGTTGAGGTTAGAATTTCTGTTTTAAAAGGGATAAATCTCTGATCTACAAAATAAACCTTTGAATAATCTTGCTTATCTAACCAGACTGATCTTGAAGTTTCTACGATTCCATTTTTTGTTTCAATTTTCAATATTTTCATCTTAATTCATGTTTAGGCGTATAATTTGATGCTGACATCATATCTTCTATCGCATTTTGAGCTTGATCTTTAATTTGCTCAATATTTAGAGTAAGAAATTCTTCTTTTCCATTTTTTTTTCTGAATAATATTCTTCCATTTGACATTGTAAGCTCTACATCTGCTGGGTTCGATGCAAAAATCCAATTACTTATGGGGTTAATTATTGGTAGAGTATTTGCAGAATTTAAGTTGAATATAACTATATCAGCTGGACTGTTTTCGGTTAATATTCCCATATATGCATTATTCGGAAATGTCTGTCTTCCATTTGAAGTAATTAAAGGAATTATCTGTTTAATTGGTAATATTTTCGGATCATTCGTTAGGCCCTTATGTAATAAAGCTAGTAAACGCGCTTCCTCCATTATATCAAGATTATTATTTGAAGCAGATCCATCTGTTCCTAAAATTACATTGAGACCAATTTTTAAATAATTGGGAATTGGAGCTATTCCTGCACCAATTTTAAGATTTGATTGGGGATTTGACAGAATTGTTGTTTTATTTTGCTGAATTAGAGATATGTCATGTTCAGTCAGATAAATACAATGAGCTGCTAGGATGGAATCTAATGCCCCTATCTTATGTAAATATTCTACTGGAGTTAAATTAATCCTTTCTTTTGTTTCTTTGACTTCCCTCATCGTTTCACTAACATGAGTATGTATTTTTGTTCTGCTTTTTTTGGCCTCTTCAAGGATTTCTTTAAACCATTCATCTGGAACTGAATAGTGGGCATGCGGTCCAAACCCAACAAAAATTCTTTCATCATATCCATTCCAATCCCTAAAAACTTGTTTATTTATATAAAATGCCTTTTCGATAGTTTTTGATTCTGGATTTCCATCAAAAATGCTTGGTGCTAGAAATGCTTTAACACCAGTTTCTGCAACTGCTTCGGCTATTTGGTTTGCATAAAAATATTGATCAATAAAAGCTACCGTTCCAGATTTTACCATCTCTGCTATTCCTAACAATGCTCCTATTTTAGCATGATCTGAAGACATATTGGGCTCTATTTTCCAAACATGGTCATATAACCAAGTATGCAGATCTTCATCATCACAAATTCCTCTAATGAGCGTCTCTGGTAAATGAGTATGTCCGTTTACAAATCCCGGAACAGCAAGACCATGTTTTTTTTCAATATATTCATAATTTTCTTTTGAAATAGATCTTTGTTTTCCAATATATGTTATAATCTTATCTGTTATTTCAAGTTCAGCATCTTTAATGATTTCATTATTATTTTTTAGGGCATATTTAACCCTTACAATAAAATTGCTCATAGCAACCCTTAGTTTCAAAAATTTTATTAGAGCTTCAAAAAATACTTGCTTTCAAAAATTTTTTACTATGCTTAAAACTAATAATGAAAACTCAAATCTGCTAAAATGATTTTTCTCAATGTCGCTTTTAATTGGCTGATTTCTTTATTTCAATTTTCTCTATCGCTATTGTCAATATCGTTGGCATAGTTGAAGGAAGGATTGCGGACGACTATAATGTTCTTAAAACATTCACTCATTTTAACTGATATTCTATTAGCTTTATTTTCAAATTTAGGAATTTTTAATATAGTAATCGATATATCAGCTATTAGAGACATGGCTGTTTTAAGAGCTGAATTAGTTTTCTACCTACAGTATTTTCCCCTTGAATGGTGTAATTGCTATTATTATTGTAGTCGTTGTTTTGATTCCATCCTCGACTCATAACACTAAAATTGCTTTAAATCTAGATTTTCCTATTCTATTGATTATGAATTCGTTGGAGGTGTTGTAATAGGGATGATTTTTGGTTATATTAATATGATTTTTATTGAAAATCTCCTTAGAAAAACACAGGAATAAATGATATCTTTAGCAGATGCTGCTTTAATATTTTTTCTTTGTTACTTAACAAATACAAGCTCAGCTATTGGAGCCTGGGTTGCTGGCATAGTACTTCCAAGTCAGAATGAATCTGTTCAATTCATCAATCGTATTGATGAAGAAATTGATCGAAATATTGCTGAAGCAGCCATTGATATTTTAAAAGATCCTAAAATTAATGGAATATTGAGTATAGACTTTAAATCTGTCATCAATTCTGTTCAAAGATTTTTTAGACCAATCAAGAATGCAGCTAATCATCAAAAGCCACAAAATGATATTATAAAGGATTCGGTATAAAA
Organism: Candidatus Heimdallarchaeota archaeon; assembly: GCA_027364495.1. Next base: position 7,583 of record DAHXPE010000488.1, read on the forward strand.
AATTTTTTTTTAACTTAGATTTCACTATTATAATGCAGTAAAACCGACATACCTCCTACAATTGCTATTAAGAAATAACCACCAATTGTTACCGCTGATAGAATCAATGGAAATTTGGTCGCATAGGGAATAGCCAATAATGTCCTTATTAATTCTAGTACCCATGTAACCGGATTTATAACGATTAATATTCGTAAATTTGCAGGAATTATCGCAAAGGGGTAAAAAATTGTACTTCCAAGAAAAAACCAAGACCTTAGAAGTGATCCAATAACGGATTGGATGGTTAAATTTTTTGTTAATATTATCGGTAGTATCGACAAACCAGTAAAAATAACTGAAAGAACATATGATAGAAGTAAAAAAATAATTATTTTTGTTATTGAAAAATAATTTACTAATAACGGTGACATTATAAGCAAACAAATTAAAAAATTGACATATCCTCTCAAACTTATTCCTATAATTCTAATTAAAGCATAATGAACTCTCTTTATAGGTAATGTTCTATCATATATTAATTTTCCTTCATAACTGTCATTAATTATTTCAAACCCTGCTCCACCAGATATATTCATGTAGGAAACGACTAAATAACCAGTTAATAAAAATAAGAAAAAATTATTTGAGTTTCCAAGCATATTTTTTAAACTGACAAGAAATACTAACAACCCTGACAAAAAAACCGTTAAAAATATAGCTAGGCTCTTGATATCTAATAAATAGTATTGTAGATCTCTTTTCAATAAGGAATAAATAATAACAAGTGAATCAATATGAAATTTATTATACATTTAAACCAATTCTCCATTTTGAATCTTTTTTTTCCAATAATTCAGCAAAATTTTATAGCATATACTATCTAAAAAAATCAGAAAGGTTATCACAATAATCAAATTGAAACCTCCCCTTAATGATTCAACAATCCAAGTTACAGGATTTAAATAACTCAATGGCAATGCAAAAATTGGTAAATATATTAATGGATAAAAAACGGGAGAAATTCGCAATAACAAGGGTTGAGATACATTGAAGACAATAACGAATGAATTAGTCTTAAAGAAGTATAAAACTAAGACAAAATTAATATAAAATAAAAATAAGGAACTCGAAAAAATTAAAAGAATCCATAAAGGAAAATTTATGGTAAAATGTAAATAAATAATTACCAAAATAATTGGTAAAGTATACATCAAAGAACTAAAAATAGCCATAAAAGAAAATGTAAGTAATAGAAAATTGAGTGAGTGTGGCAAACTTAGCCAATAGCTCATGAGCTTAGAAGTTGAACCAAGACTCCAGATTTTCAAAGCTTGATAAGAAATAGCTGAAAGCAAATTAATTATAATTAATCCAGGGAGAAGAAATTGAAGATAATTTGTGACCTGTTTATTTAAGATTGTTGCAAAAATTACAATATAGAAGGAAATAGATATTAAATTAATTATAAAATTTATAATATCAGTTTGAAAATTCATAAACGCATAAGAAAAAATTGCCATACTATTGTTCTTTAAAAGGTACAATCTATTGTTTTTTATCATTAATAGACATCTTCCTCTATGAATAAATCATTGATAGTTGGTCTTATCTTCTCAACTTTGTCAATGAATATTCGTTCTCCCTGTAAATACTCTAATGCTTCACTTAATACTTCATTCATTTGATCTTGACTTATATTTTCTACATTTATTGCTTTTTGTTCTGGATTTGATCTAAATGAAATTGTTTCAAACTGTTTCGTTAAATGACGACGAAATGTTTCAAAAATTGGTTCATCAAGAGGTTCTTCCGTTATAAATATTAAATTACCTTTTTTTGACAATTTACTCTGTAAATCATTTAATGTGCCTGAAAAAACTATTGATCCTTCTTTGATGAAACCTATCTTTCCATTTTTAGGCTTGACAAGACGCTCAGCTTCATATAAATCGTTGGTTGAAAATAATACTGTTCCATGGGAGCAGACATCTTCCAATTCTTCCCAAATAATGTTTTTAGCAACAATATCGCAATAGGCTGTCGGTTCATCTGTCAAAAAAAGAATATCTTTTAATTTTAGGGCTTTTGATGTTATAAAACCACGTATATTCTCCAATTGTTTCTTTTGCCCACCTGATAAAAAATAAACTTTAGAATCTTTCTTTTGATAAAGATTAAATAGCTTTAAATACTCTATTATCAATTTTTTTCTAGTTTCACGTTCAATCATATACATACGAAGATGAAAATCAAGATTAGATCTAGCACTTAGGCGTGTATCAAATTTAGGATCTTGAAAATTAAATATAATAGATTTTTTGGCTTTTTTAGCATCTTTTAGTACGTTAATTTCAGTTTCATTAGTTTTCAAATAAATCAATCCTGCATCAGGAATATGAATTCCTCCGATACAATTCATCAGAGTTGATTTTCCTGCCCCATTATTTCCCAAAAGACAAAACATTTCTTGATTCTGAACAGTAAGATCCAAGTTATTTAATACATTAATGCTATTCTTGTTCGTATTTTTCTTTGAAAGGTGAAAATGTTTAATATTTGATTTTATTTTAAAAGACTTATTTAATTGTTCAATTCGGAGCTCCATTTGTATACCATCAAGCCATGAAAGTTAAAAAAGGGTTTTATTTTATGAAAAATAAAATGCTAAAATATTAATAACTAGAGCTCCCACAGCTCATTGAATCTGAATTTAATACCATTCTACAAAAACCTTCACGATAAAGTAAAAATACATTATAATTGTTGGACGTTAATATCATAGAATCCAAAGTTTCAGACGCTCAATCCTTAATTACCATGGTTTTAGATAATAATAGAGACCAACTTGGATTAACACAAAATCAGATTAATAGAGTAAAATATACTCAATTAAAGGGAGGATCAAATATAAACTTTAAATTAACGTTCCAAAACGGTAAAGTACTATTTTTCAAACATAATCCAAAGCCAATAGAAAAGACAATCTACGGTGATACTCTTTTACGAGAATATAAAATTATTTCTTATCTTTATAATGAATGGAAGCTAGCACCTGAACCATATATTCATGATAATGTTCAAAACGTTTTAATAACAGAATTTGTTCAAGGAAGAGCTCCGACTATTAAAGATAGAGATTTTTCAAAAACATTAACATTAATTGGTGACTCTTTAAATTTTTTCAGGACAACGCCTATATCACTATTGCGTCAAATGAACACCAGTACCAGATTATGTCCTAAAAATTTTTTTGAAAAGGTAATTAAACCAAGTGTGGCTCAATACAGCAAAAACATTCTTCAAGAGGGAAGTTCAGTTCTATTTCAATTTCTTGAAGATATAACAGCAATATTAGTAGATAAATTGAAATATGAACCAAAAAGCGATTGTCAAATCAATTGGGAAAGTTATTCTCAAGACCAAGAAAACTTACCACATGGATTACTACATAATGATTTAGCTTTGAGAAATATTTTGATTACCAATGATAATACAAGGCCCATTTGTTTCATTGATTGGGAATTTGTTGATTTTGGAGATGTGGCTTATGATTTAGCATACCTACAATCAGAAAACCAACTTCTACCAGAACAAATACACGTTATTTCTTCAATTGGACAATTATCCAGTTATATACATCAAAGAACTCTACGATACATCAAAATTTTTCTACCTATGCTCGAATTAATAAATTGTTACTGGACCATAGATCATATAACAAATTTGATATCTCCAGACGATTCTAAATCAGGTAAAAAAATCAAACTACGATCACCTTACTCCCTAAACGAAAATTTATACTTTATAAGTAATAAATTGAAAAGACTGGTAAGATTATCGAAATTAAATAGTATAAATAGTAAGCAAACTGAAATAGAATTACTTAATGAACTACAATATGCATTGAAAATATTTGAAAGGCAATTAACATACGAATAACTAAGTAGAATAAAAAAAAAACGTTTTTATAAATCGAATAATTCCCTTAGTCTAATAAATTTAGTAATGCAGGTTTGAAAATATGGCAACGAATGTCACAAAAATAAAATCTACGACGAATACTAAACTAGAAGAGTTCGAAAAAGAGATCACGAAGAAACGAAACTGGTTCTATATCGTCTTACTTATAATCTGGTGGCCATTTAAAATTGTTCTTTATCCCTTTATTTGGGTTTTTAAAGAATTTAGAAGAATGGCTTCCTTTATAACAAATAAATCTAAAGGACCTCTCAATTATGAAGAAATAGCACTTGTTGAATCTGTGCCGGTTTTCTTTACTTTTGCAAGCATTGATTTAGCTATTATTTTAGGCTTGATAGCATCTTTCGCTTATAGTAGCAAAGTAAAAGCTTTTTTCGATAATTTGAAGAATGGGATTGGTAGTATTACCAGCTTAGTTGAAGCAATTATTAACATTTTTGTAGTAATTGCAGGCTGGATTTACGATCTAGTCGTGAAAATTATCTTAGAAGGGACTTGGAACTTCTTAGTAAGTATTAAATTAGATCCAATTTATCTCTTAATCATCGCCGTTGTAGGATCAATTTTAATTGTAATTCTAGTTATGATCATTTCTGAATTAAATATCATTCCTCTAATTATGAGAAAATTAGGATACTTTGGTCTTGGTATTACAGAACTGCCCCGAGCTATCTATGATTCGTTAGATCGTTTTTGGGTAAAATTTTTGAAAAGTTTTGGTAGATTTATCTCTGGAAAGATGGTTATATCAAAAGAACGCGGGTTCTATCGAAGAATTATAGTTTTTGTTAGTCTATACGCTATTTGGACCTTTATATGGGGTGTCTTAATTCTGCTATATCACTTACTCGAACCAAGTGTAAGTACTGAGATACATACAACATCTTTTGTTGTTGAACAAATGCAATATATGCTACTTGTAATTTTATTATCTGGCATATTAGCAGGAACTTTGTTAATGTTTTTTATGACTCGAATATTGAAAATAACTACCAGAAATAGATATAATGCAGATCAAACGTTAATTGATGAAATAAGACACAAATCATTGTTAGATTATATGGCCCCTAAAAATCATGTGCCAGTTTTATCTCTTGATAATGTTATTCGACTTGTTGACATACCAAAACAAGATATAGGATCATATTTTAAAGATAAAGCGTTAAGTGATTGGGTTTTATCTGGTAATGCTATTGTAAATGATAAGCTGTACAAAGACCGTTCGTCTTATGTTGATAGTCTGGTTGATACAGGCTTAGATAAAGAAGATGCAAAATTCTTGACAAAAGCTCTCGATTATCTGACTTTTATGCAAAAAGGTTTACGTAACGTTTCTGAATATGTAGACGATATCGAAGATAAAAAAGAATTAATCAATGAAGATCTTGCAGATCTCCGTGGATTGTATAACACACAATCACAACCAAATGAGGCGTAAAAATGAGCGAAACTTCAACAGCTGAGACAAAACCAGTTAAAAAACAAGCTAAATTTGATTTGTCAGATGGAATTTCATCTGAAGATTTCATCGCACTCGGACACGGGTTACTTAGAGTTATTGTTTTTATTCTGAAAATAATTTTCTTCCCAATAATTTGGGTCAAAAGAGAGATTGTTTCATTGTTCAGATTCCTTTTTAATCCCCATGCAGAAAGACTTCTAACCGAAGATGAAAAACAATTAGTTTCATCAGTACCTATTTTTTTGGGTTTTCTCGGTTTAACATTAGGTGCTATTTTTGCCTTATTAGCATATCTTACAAACGGATACCAATTTTTATCAAAACTTCAAAGTGTAACGTCATTCTTTAGCCTTATTGGTAGCTGGATTTACGGTTTCATACAATTTATAGGATCTTTATGGGGTTTCTTCTATCAAGATATTCTAATTGGTCTTAAAAATCTTATTATCGATTCAGTTTTTGGAAAAGGTACAAATCCTATTATTCCTTTTTTAGCCCTATCCTTAATTGGGTTTGTTGGTGCAATTTTAATTCTGGTTGTACTTGAAATACAATTTGTTAGAACTATTCTGGAAAAAGTTTCAGCATTGATCAACTACGTTATTTACCTACCTTTCAAATTTTATGAATCCTTACAACGAGCATGGAGTAAAATTGTTTCACAACTTGGTTATCCAGTTATGGGTGGTGAAGAAATGCTAAACAAATATTCAAATAAGTTTTATCAGAAGGCATTGAAATTAATATTGCTTTTTGCTTTATTATTTATTTTTTTTGCCCTTTATATTTTCTTTACCAATAAAACTTTATCTCAATTCAAAGATATAAATTCCTACATATTTTTCGTATTGGTAATGTTATTTGCTGGATTGGTCGCTGGATACCCTGTTGCTTATTTATTAGTTAAATTACTCAAGTTAGTATCTAAGAATAAATATGAAGCACGAACAGTTGTCCCATCAGCAGTTACAACAGCTGGTGTAAAAGCTACAACAACGACTAAAACAACGGCAGTATCTGAAACAGCTGTTAAACCTGTTCCTGTAACCAATTTGAAAGGAAAAACAGTAAAAGAACGTGCTGAAGAACGAAAAAAACTTAGAGAAATGGAAAAAAAGGGAAAATAAATAACACTACCTTTTTTAATTTTATTTTTTTTATAAGTCCTAGGATTTAAAAATAACTTCCAATACTTTCAAATTATATTTCATTTGAATAATATTGATTGTTTTTACGAAGAGCAGTTAATTTTTAGGTGTATTTTACGTGTCTAGTGTTGATTTGTTAAATAAAATTCGTCAAATTGAAGAAGAAGCCCAAAAGAAAATAGAGACAGCAAAAATTGAAGGTGAGGAAAAACTAAAAGTTGCAAGAAAAGAAGCACAAGAAAAAATCGAAAAAGCAAGAAAAGATGCTCAAGATTATCAAAAAAAGGTAACTGATGATCTCCTTACTAATACGAAACAAGAAACAACAAAAATAGGTTTAGAAAATCAAAAACAAATTTCAGTATTAAAAAACAAAATATCATCCAAAAAAGCTGAAGCAGTAAAATCATTTGTGAAACTCGTTACCACACAAGAATAAATTAAAGATTACAAAAAATATTTCATTAACTCTTTTCTTTATCCCATTCTTCAATAATTCTATTAATTTTAGAATTCCACCAATACCAAACCTCACGTAAAAAGAAATGAGCAATGCTTAGCTGAGGATTCCAAGCATTGTCAGTCTCTTTCATATGATCATGACAAATCATGACATATTCTTTACTATTTGGTTCTTGATCGCGCCAAATATTATTAGGATAAATATTCCCAGCACAATATTTAACAATATTCTGCTCTGCGAAAGCGCGTGGGAAAACTTTAGGGTATTCACTGGTTAAAATAATTCGAATTTCGAACGAAATATCAGTTCTATTGGGGATTCTCAAATATCCATCCCAGCGTTGAAAATTATATGCTTTTTGTTCACAAGGTTTAAGAAAAAACCATAATGCATTATGATGAGTTTTTAAAAAATCGATATATTGCATTAAATTTCGTATTTCAACGGCAACTCTTTTAGACCAAGCTGGATGACTGGGTCCTAATGATGTCAGTTCTGGGGGAAACACAATTAATACTTTTTCAGCAGGGTTTTCAGCACCAAAAAATTTTACTTTTGATTCCAAATTAACCCACAATTCCTCTATTTATAATGGTAAAAGTAGTATCATATCTCTTAGTTATCTCATCAACAGTTAAATTCATTTCAGAATTTGTCAAAGCAGCACCACCAGGAACAGTTATAACAATATCTTCATTTTTCATATTTAATTTCCTAGATATTTCAGCAATAGTTCTGAAAAATTGTACATCTCGTGGAAATTCTTGATTAAAGACTTCCCTTTCAGCGCCAGCAGTGCTAATAAATGTAAGGACGACTAAACCGCTATAACCCATCTTCAACAAATTCCTGGAATGAAACTAATATCTAAATTGCTCTTATTCTGAATTGTTTAAATTTTATTCCAATTAATCACAAGGAAAAAAAGAAATTTAAAAAAATACATTGTATCCCAAAAATAAAAAAAGTAATAAAAAAACTCTTAATTAAAATTTATCCGCAGCCGCAGCCACCACTACCACAGCTACATCCATTACCCATGGATAAGTTTTCTGGGGGAGTTATTTTGAAACGGGCACCGAGTTCATGATCAATATAATCAACAGAGGCACCATCAAGATAAGTAATTGACATGGGATCAACAATAATTTTAATATTGGACATTTCTACAACAGTATCGTCGTCTCGTTTGTCAGATGTTAAAGCCATACCATATTGAACACCAGAACATCCACCACCAGCAACATAAACTCGGAGGTAAAGAGTGTTTTTATCCAAGTTCTTTTTAGCAGCGTTTGTTTCAATCAATTCAGTAATTTTGGAAACTGCCATTTCTGTGACAGTTATATTTGTATTGGATTTTTCAGTTGAAAGCATAAAAATTTACACCGTTTTTATATTAAGAGGTTAGATTAATTTTTATATTATAAGCTTTATGTTCTATTAAAACTTTTTGTATTAAATCAAAATCAATAAAAATTTTTAATTTTTACCTAACAGCAACCTGCATCGCCACTGCAGCCAGAACAACCAGCAGATTGAACCTGATTTGGGTTATTAATCTTAAAATTGGATCCAAATTCATGTGAAACAAAGTCTATGGTCGCTCCTGCGAGATATTGCTCACTCATAGGATCGACAAGAATTTGAAAGGATCCTTCTTCTAAAACAATATCATCATCCTTTTTATCAGTCGTTAACGCAAGTCCATGGTTTATTCCTTGAGGACCAGCACCAGCAATATAAACGCGCAAATAAAGACCTTTAGGTTCAATACCTTTTTTAGCAGAATTAACTTGGATTAAATTATTAATCTGATTTATTGCTGTCTCAGTTACGGTAATCATTTTATTTTCATCTTTTCTTAGCTATTGTTAAGTTACAAGTACTATATGCGAATGGTTATTTTAAAACCTATAGCTATAAACAATGATAGTAATGAATAATTTAAAAGAATTAATACTCATTATTCATAGTTTTTTGATAACATCTTTTTTGCTTTGTTCATCTTTTTATGTTTTCTGCCTTATGAACTGTCTTTCCAATTAAATTCTTTGAAATGTTTCCTTTGTCGGTTTTCTTTTTATTATTTACTTTTTAATCGGTTTTAATTACTTTCAACCAGCTGTCTCGAATATTCTTATGGTTATACGACGTACAATTCTTATGCAAAATATTCATATCTTAGAAGTCAAGTCAGTAGTTCAAAAATTCTTTAAACCAAATACCTCAGATTTTATTTTTTTCCTTGATGATTCTGTCTCCTGCCCAGCTGAAAATAATCCATTTATGACTGATAAACATAATGTGGCTGTTTCATTGATCTGTTTTGATTGTAAATCATTTAAAGGTTTTTATCAGTCTGACAATGGTCAAAAAAATATGTTTTGTGAAGGAGAATTTGAAATAGTAGTTGATATTGCACCGAATGTTCGTGATTATTTAGATCGAGTTGAACAAGCACCAGAATTATTTTGGAATCAATAATCAATCGACATTAAACGGTATTTGACGATCAAAACGTATACCTTGTGGCGTAAAAATATACCTTAAGGCGATGCATTCAACACCTGATTCCGTGGCGAATTTAATTGCCTTATAGAATTTTTCATCAAGTTCTTTGTTCGGTCTTACTTCCTGAACATCTGATCTGGGAACAAAAAAGGTAATAACTGATCTATAATTATCTTCTTTTGTTGCTTTTAGTAATTCGAGGACATGTTTTACCCCACGTTTTGTTGGTGCATCTGGAAAATAACCTATATTGTCTTTTTTCTTGAGACCTACTGTTTTTACTTCTATCAAACATTTACTTTTGTTTATGGACTTTTGTAGTAAAAAATCTAATCTACTCTCACCATAGGTAAATTCCGGTTGAATCTGATCATATTCTTTAAATATGGGTAGATTTTTCCATTCTTCACGAATATATCGAGAAGCTAATTGTGAATCTGTACTAACCCATATATCAGAATCTGGAACATAAACACCAATTAATCCAGCATCAGTCTTTTCGCTAGACTTTATAAGTGGAAATCTTAATAGCACTGTTACTCCTGGATAGAGAATCTCTTTTAATCGACCAGGATCTGGCACATGACAACGAATTGTAGTATTATTAAATTTGACAAATGCTATAAACCTGTTTGGTCTTTCGATAAAAATACCTTGACTATAAGAAAAATCTTTAGTAGTATAAAATGAGGAATTCATTAAAATAATCTTATTGGATTATCATTTTTTATTTTTATAAATTATGTTACATCCGTTAATAATAAGGAATACTACAAAACTTAAGAAAGATAAATTTTTAAGGTAAATTACGTATTAATTAAGGTTAATTTTATGTCCCTTGTAAGTAAATCAGAAATAATTGCTGAAATAAGTTCTGAGTTATCTATTCCAGAATTTAAAGTAACAAATACTATTGGATTATTAGAAGAAGGTAATACGGTTCCTTTCATTTCACGTTATAGGAAAGAACGTACTGGAAATCTTACAGAAATTGACATCAGAGATATTCAACATTGGTGGCAGCAATTAAATAATTTATATGATTATAAAGCCTCTGTTATATCTACAATTACCGAACAGGGAAAGATGACCGAAGAATTACATGAGGCCATTATGAAAACTAAAACTCTTTCAGGTGTTGATGATCTTTATGCTCCCTTTAAGAAAAAGAGA
>DAHXPE010000492.1 GCA_027364495.1 Candidatus Heimdallarchaeota archaeon
ATTTTGAAAAATTTACGTAGAAACACAGTAATAATAGCTGGAACACTGACAAACTATTGTTGTGGGACAACTGCAAGGCAAGCTTATGAACGTGGATTTAAAGTTGTTTTTGGGAGCGATCTAACAGCTACTGATGATTCCGCCATGCAAGAACCTGAATTAAAGGTACTAAGGAAAGGTTTTGCTAAAGTTTTGTCTATGCAGGAAATCATAAAAGAAATCACTAAATGAGAATCAAAGAATTCAAGAAAACATTATTTGTTATAAAATATATAATTTAGGTTTTGCTAATTCGAGAACAACGCGTTAATAAAACGTAAGTGAAAAATTTGTAATTCAGAAAAATTTAATGAAAAATTGTAAAGAATAGCTGTATTTTTAAATCTTAATCTGAAATGATTCTTAATAATTAATTAAAAGAAATTTTACCCACTATATTTGAAGCAAGCAAATAAATTTAAAAAATTAATCAAAGATTTACCTAATGAAAACTATTCACATAACGATCTTTCACGACACGGTTTGTCCCTGGTGCCGGATTGGTAAGAAAAATCTTTTGACTGCTTTACAGGAATTAAAAATTCCTTCCGAAAATGTTGACATTACATATCAAACGTTTTTCTTAAATAGAGATATTCCAAAAGAAGGTGCTGATTATGAAAAATATTTAACCGAAAAATTTGATGGTGTCTCCTTAAGAAACATTAACGAATATCCAACCAAAGCAGGTAAAGATGCTGGTGTCAATTTTAACTTTGATAAAATTAAACATATACCTAATACCATTCTTAGTAATACATTAATTTATTTAACTCCAGCTAATAAGAAATTAAAAATGGTTGATCGCTTGGGTGAATTGTATTTCGAGCAAGGAGTTGATATAGGGAATATTCAGGTTCTATTAGACCTAGCTAAGGAGTTAAATGTCAAAATAAATTCTGATCAATTAACAAATCCTGCAAATCATGACCAGATCATTGAACAAGACAACCATGGGAAAGAATTAGGTATAACAGGCGTTCCTTTCTACATTATTGATGAAAAATATGCTGTTTTTGGTGCCCAACCTGTTTCTGCTTTCAAAAATGTAATTCAGCGTATTGACAGCGATGAAGAGATTTTATTATAAAAGTTCACCATCTTCGCAAGATTCACTCCATTCATAATAGTCCAAATCAATTGCTGGAAAACCAAGTGCTCAAAGTTCTTGAATAACGGAGGATTTACCTGTTCCAGACATACCAGTGATTAATACTCGTTTCAAAATGTAATTCCTTTTATTCTTGCATGGAAATTTTACTTTAGAAATTCTATTTCAAGTCTTATGTTGAGAAAACCGAAGATTTTCAAGTAATTTTTATGGAAATAGGAGCAGATAGTATTTTAAGGGTTCATCAGACAGATAATACTCAGTTATTTATTATTATTAAAAGGAATGGTTGGACGAAGATTGATACATCTTCACAAATCTTAATCAATGAGAACTGCTATGTTTTTTGGAATAAAGGAGAATGACATGAAACAACCGCTCAAACTGGTCTAAAAGCGGTAATTGTTGAAGGGATCGATTGGTAAATATTTGATATTTAAATTGACCCCTTTCAATAAAAATAAAAATGAATTTTTTATGGTTTATATTAATTCAATTTTATCTGTATAAAATACTTAACGATAGTTTCAAGAAATAGAAAGAGCTTAAAAAAATGAAATCACAAATCTTAAGAAATGAATATCTTTCAAAGAATATAAATGACCCAATGAATTTAGATATCGAATCATGGCTAAAAATAATTGAACAATTTATAACCGAACAAAATTTTCAAAAAGCTCAAGATTCAATTAGAATGGCATTATGTATTAATCCATATTGTGCAAAATTATATGTTGTATTAGGAGATCTGCAAGCAACATTACATCAATATGATGATGCTGAGAAGTCCTATCTTGAAGCTATCAAAATTAGTCCCAATGATGATCTAGCAAAAAAAAATTTACAATCCTTACTTACAAAAAAAGTTAATTAACAGATTTGTGTTTTAATGATTTATAAATTTTATCCTCTAAAAGGAATAAAAGCATGAGGATGAAGCATATTATCTATTTTATTATTAAAAAGAAGCTGTAAAATATCACAAAGACGGATTAGAATTAAATCCTTCGAGAGATAATTCTTCTAATTTTTGCGAAATAGAAATTTTGTAATCATTTTCTAAAAGATCTAATTGCTTTTTTGCTTTTCGGGTAATAAAGATGTCCAGAATGGTCCCCTAAAAAAGTTTTTCTATATAAAGTTTATTATTTTTCTTATCTTTCTCGTATTCATTTATAATAGCAATTTCCTCAGGTGTAGGATCAACATGAGAAATTTTAAGATCAGAAATAAGTTTTTCAATAGTATCCATTCGTTTATTAAGGAGTTTAATACCATCTAAAATATCTTTAAGCATTTGTTCACTCATAAGGAATCAAACCAAAAACCATAAAGAAAAATAATTTATCATCTCGAGTTTACCCTTTTAAGTCATTATGCCACCTCGGTTAATTTTGCTTGAAATTTAACTTCCACTGGATCAGGAAGAATATTAGTCGTTGCCCTAACATGATCATGAAGTTGTCGTGGAGTAAGAGTAAATCCATAGTTT
>DAHXPE010000558.1 GCA_027364495.1 Candidatus Heimdallarchaeota archaeon
CGATCTTCAACATAGTCAATATTACAAATCTTGTTGAGATTATAAATATATTTTTTGCTATTGATTTTCCTTTAAACCTATTTTTGCAGTTAGTGTAGTATTTAAAGTTGGTCGTGTGTAGATTATAGTTATAGACATCTAAGGCATGGGAAAATTGTCATTTTTATATACAAGAATTGTCGTAATAATTCAGAACTAAAACTTGCGACTGGGTGTACTCATAAAGGCTAAAGAAATAAAATAAAAACTAAAGAAAATAAAAACAAAATTATGATTATCAATTCAATCGGTTAAGAAAGGATTTTTATTAAACAGCTGTTCAATAATCATCATTATTCTTATTTCAATGGTCTAAAAATTAGTTTTATCAATAGACCAATAAAGATTTATTATTGTTTTGTTGTCTATTCTTATTTTTCTACTTAAATTATTATATTAAAAATTTTGATTGGATTCAATATAAAATGTATTGATATAACATCGTTCTAATTTTCATTTAATCATTCTGTTCAGAAATTTCTAAAATCCAAAAAAAACTATTGTTTAGTCTCTTAATAAGCTGTTCTAATTTTCTTTCTCAGATGATTTATTATTTTATAAATCAAAAAATACTTAAAACTCATTTTTTAGACTGAAAATAAAAAAATTACAATTTTACCATTAAATTTAGTATGCAACTTATCCGATAGTTGTAGCATAACAATGAAATCCCGCAGATTGGATATTAGCCATGATTTTATTTTGAGTTTCTTTATCAGGTGCAAGAGCTATCATACAACCACCACCACCACCACCAGTTAACTTTGCTCCTAGTGCACCAGAATCAATTGCTATTTGGACTAATTCATCCAATTCACTTATGCTTACCCCTACTTTTTGAAGCAATGAATGATTTTCATTCATTAATTTACCGACAACTGGCCAATCACCAGTTAAAAGAGCTTCACGAGCTTCAAGGACTAAAGATCGAGCACGATCAAAAATTGGATTATAAATAGTAGGTTCAGTCTCCTTTTTTCTTCTTACTTCAGCTACTAATTCTTTTGTATTATGGTGGATTCTTGTGTCTCCGATTACCAGCAATCCTTTTGAATTTGTCTTTAAAGGTGTAATTATATTTGGCGATCCACGAATAAACCAAAGTAGACCTCCATAAGTTGCAACTGTATTGTCTATACCACTTGGAGTTCCATGAAATATTTTTTCTCCTTCATATGCTATTTCATTTATTTTTCCAATTGATAAACCTAATTTAAAATAGTCACTAAGAGCTTTTGTTAATGATACAGATAAAGCAGCCGATAGGCCAGCGCCACCAAATTCTGGAACAGTTGAAGTTAATTCGATAGTAATATTCAAATTTTTTGGTTCTAAGTTAAGGTTTTGGAACAGAATTGTAAGAAGTTTTATCAAAACGTCATCATTTTCCGTTGAGTAGGCAAATTTTCTTCGGCCTGCACTTTGTCGGGATTCATCAATAATTAATATACCGGAATTTTTGGATTCAATTATTTTGGCAGTTGTTTTCAAATCTAAAGCTGATGCTATTGCTGGAATCGCATGAACAACAAAATGTTCTCCGAACAAAATTGTCTTACCAAAACCATGACCTATTGATTGGCGTACCATATAAAAAACCTATAATTAAAACAACAATATTAGGTTTTATCTTTAATTTATTTTTCAAAATTTAGTCTTTAAGTAATAATATTATAACTAAAAAAATCGCTCTTATTTTAGTGTCAAAAGGATTAGTTTTAAATTATTCGCAAATTTTCTATAAATTAATTTCATTTATCATAAATTAGAAAGCAGACTTTGATGAAGGATATAATCAAATTTGAACGACATTGCTTGTTTGGAAATTTTTTTGTATTTCAAATCCTGATAAGATTATAACTTATTTTCTTTATATTATTCAGTTTTCAATTTGATATCAAAGAATTATGAAGAAAAAAATTTTATCTATATTTAGTAAATTAATAGTGAAATTCACATTAGATAACAAAAAATTGAATTAAAAACTATCTTTTTGTCTTTTAGGAAAAAATAATTAAAATTTGGATTTGTACTCTGTAAACATAATTAAATAGTTTTTTTAAATAGGACTTGAATCAATTTTTGTATATATATTTTAACTCATTTTATAACTAACATTTGTATATCATAATAACAAAACTAACTTTACGAAATCCTCTGAAACTACTTTAAATGGATTAAACTATTTACAAACAGAGAAATAAAGGTTTTTTGCAATGAATTTGTCAAAAGATGGATTAAAAATTTTTTTTAATGCAAACTGAGGTGTTTCGTGAGATTAATTTTGAATAGGATAGCCTTTCAGGTGAAAAATATGAGTAGTGTGTTTGCAGAACATACTAAAGATCAATTTAATGGGAATCTCAATATTGAAATTAAACAAACGACAAAAAAAGGAAGAGGTGTTTTTGCTAAGAAGAATTTCACAAAGGATGAGGTAATTGAAACATGCCAAATTATAACTTTCAGTGAAGAGGATGCTGATAGGATCGAATTGACTTTTCTTTCCAATTATTGGTTTGCCTGGAGAGAAAATGCAACTGAGTATGGAGCCTTATGCTTAGGAAATGGATCTCTTTTCAATCATTCAAAAACTCCTAATGCCCATGTTTTTAAAGATTTTGAAAATAATCTCATTCATTTTATAGCTTCTGAAGATATCCAAATTGGGACTGAAATAACTATAAAGTATGGTACAGTTTGGTTTAAGGAAGAAGAAGGGTTATAAATAATAAAGTTTAGATATTATTTTCTTAAATTTCAAATTTTCTAACTTACTACTTTGCTTTCGGGATATTTTTTATGTAAAAATCTTAAAGTAACGATATCTAAAATCATTTCCATTGAAATTTTATCTGATTCTAAAAACCCGAAATACATAAAGATTCCACCTAATAATTCACTAATATATAATACAGAGGTTCCGAATTGACTCAAAGTACCACCGGCAGTAAATATAGCTACACCTAAAGCAAAGTAAATATTAAAGATACCAGTTCCAAAGCTAAATTTGCCTTGTGATTTCTTAATACTAAATTGCCAAAGTAAATATGAATAAATACTGCCTAAAAATATAAACATTGCTCCATTTACTGTAAATAATGGTGCAAAAGCTCTGACAACTGATGGATTACCCCATACGCTATTAATTACAGTTTCACTTCCTACATAATGCAAATCAAATCCAGCAAGAGGAGTAATGGTAAAAGTGAAAAATACAGATAAAAAGAACATAACGATTGAAAAACCTAATACGAAATTTGAATATTGAAAGCCAGTAACCTGGTAGGGATCTACGACCGATTTAGTACCCTTTGATGTTAATCCAATGATTGCGAAAATAAGGTCTAATACCCCATATGCTAATACAATGAGTCCTACAAGAGCAATTAATAAAAATGTTTGTTCATTAGTTTGAGCAAGATAAATGAATCCAAATAACATCCAAAAAAATCCTGAGATAAAAATTACAGCAATGTTTACGTTTTTAGTAATAACATTTCTCTTACTTAACAAGTATAATTCCCCCGATCCAAGTAATAATACCTGGAATGATGCTAAGACATAGTACAATCTCAGCATATTTAAATCCCAATAAACTAATAATGCTCCAACAGCTTGAAAGAGTGTTGTTAGAAAAAACATGAATAAGCTAATTGACCAAACTAATTGGTGAAGTTGTTTTTTTCGTAAATACTGAGTGAAAATACTTATGAAGAACAACAAAAACAATATTGGAAGAATGAAATCCAATAAATTTGCTACTGACGCTATGACGAATATTACACCAAATATAAATAACAGTAGTGCTTTATCACTCGCTTTTTTATAAAAATAATAATAGCCTGCTAAAACTACAAAAATGATGAAAACTCCGAGAGTAATTGCTAAACTTGCCTGGTCCATTTTAATACCTGATTTATAATTCAATTTGAAATAGTTTAGAATTTTCTATTTTAAGAAAGTTTTTTCGCCTTTAAAGTATATTTTGCTCAGACAAAGTTCAAAATAAATTTCAATGAGGTTTTTGTCAATTTAAAAAATTTACAGGTTATTCGAAATCAAATTTATTAATTTAGCGATAAAAAATCTATTAATATTAAGAAAACCCTTTTTTTAAATAATATTAAAATAAGAATAGTCATAAAATTCGAGAACACTATTAAAGAAGAATTATTTTATCAAGAAAATCTTTTAAACTTAATATTAGATAAACTGAACCTAGATACTGGTAAACCAAGCCAATAATTGCCAATATATATTAATTTTATAGAAAATTGAAATTGAACACCAATAATTGCCAATATATATTAATTTTATAGAAAATTGATATTAAGCAAAGACAGGACAAAATGATTAATTGTGTCTTCATATTATTTATAAAATATAGATTAACTACGCTATTTAATGTCCATTCAAGTTTCTGCTACTGAACTTATATCAGAATTTTTTGACATACCTGAAAGCTGGGCTGTTGTTTATTATCAATTGTTAAAGAGCGGTTCTGGTACAATAGGACAGGTTATTCTCGCAGGAAAAATTGATCTTAATAGACAACAGGTTTACAACATTTTAGATAAACTAGTTGCTATGGATCTTGTTGCAATAATTAGTCAATCCAAACGTGGAAACGTTTATATGGCTAATACTCCAGAAACAGCAACACAAACCTTTCTTCATAAACTAGAAATTAATTTAACTAAGAAAAAGGAAAAACAGGGTCAATTCATTACTGAAATTAACCATTTTCTCACATTAGATGATTCTCCTTCCATGGCTGAGATGTCTTTCCAAGGGCAAGTTATACCAAAAGATATGCTTGCTGATACTTTTACAGATTTAATTGATCAAACTATTCGTACCTTTAAAATTGCAGTAAAGGATTTTTCCATGGGTATGATGAGACATATACAACCTGCAATTCAGAAAGCTTTTGAAAGAGAATCAACTGTTGTTCACTTATTGTTTGAAAAAAATGAGCAAACTGAGCAATTAAAAGCACGTTTTATAAATGGATCTTTTTTCAATACAGAATTAGTAAAAAATTGGCTTCAAAGTGGAAGGTTAAAAATCCGCTTTACAAAACATTTAAATCAAAATTTCTTTTTATTTGACGATGTAATTTTTCTTTTAGTTTTTTCATCAATTGAGGAAATAGATTTTTCTTTTATTACAAGAGTAGATACAATTACCCATCGATTCAAATCAAAATTCGATTCTTATTTTGCTGAAGGCGAAAAATTAACTTTTTAATTGTTAATAATCAAAATAAATATGCAGGATGCCCAACTTTAAAGCAATTAAAAAGATTATAAATTTCGAAAATGTTGTCTTATTAGCCCAATCATTAACGGAATCTTGAATCTGTGAGCTTAGTAAAATGTGAGAATTCTCTCTGATTGGGCAAACAATTCAATTCAGCAATTATAATTAAGTAAAGAAGAAATTAGTTCAGCATCAGATTGATCATGTCGTTCAAAGAAATTAATATCATTTAAATCGACATTTGAACCACCATAGCTATTAACAAAATGAAATACAATCTGAGAAAATCCATTTTTTAACGTCTGCATCGTATCAATAGGATCTATTTTAACCAAGTCTTCAATAAATTTCCTTATCTCATCATACAATAATAGTAGTTCTTTAGGTTTAAAGGGACGTAGTAATTTAATGGCATGCCAGTAAAAAAACATCAAATCATCATTAGATGAATATACTTTAATGCAGAGTTCTTTGATGGTAGTCAAAACAATGCTATATCTTATTTTAGGATCAGAAACCATTAAGTCAATCTCATTGGTAAATTCATCCTTAGTAGCTGACCAGTTATCTCGGAGTTTGTTAATTTCATCATAGTATAATTTGATAAATCGTTCACCGATTTTATATAAAAAATTTTTAACAATTAATTCATTAAGACCTTCTTCAACCATCGAAAGTAAAATAATATCTCCAAAATCAATAAATTTGAACTCAGTTTCATGAATTTTAATTTTATCTAAACCTTGATCAATTAATTGGTAAGCAAAGGAATGTATTGCATATATAAAACCACCGAAAAGAATGGCATTTAGTTGAAGTTCATCTTCACCATTCTTATGATATTCAAATATGCATCTACCACCTTTAAGAATAATCCACAAATCAGTTATAGTAAAAATTTTTTCGTAATCTTTCTTTAATAGATCCGTGGATGTTTTCCGAATTCTTGTTTCTTGTTTAAATTCCAAATGGCTTGTTGGATATGATTTTGTGGAATCTTTTGCATTTGATTTTGGAGAAATAACAGTTCCACTTCTATTTAAGAAAGGTATTTTCATTTTTAAGGCAGTATACTCCGATAAAAACTAATTAAACAATTGAATTTTATATTTTTAAAATAATCGTCCTAACACAGTCACAACTAAATTGTTTAATCTGAAAACACTTTTTTTAATTGTAATTTTAAAAATCTTTTCGACAAATCTGAGTTTAAGAATACCTTAAATTTTGTCGGAATGAAAAGGAAATTACTTCTATTGGTATAATTTTTTTGCAATAGAAGATAAAAAGAGAATAATGGATAATGTTAGGGTAATTTTAACATTCCAAAAGTACGTAATTCATATAATATGAAGGCTATGGATAAGAGAAAGCCGACAAATAATCGTAAAAGAAAATCACGATTATAATGTTTATTTTTGTTCTGATTGGAACTATTAGGATTACTTTCAGGAATTAATTTAACCCCACAAACATGGCAAAATTTTTCATAATCAAAATTATCATTGTGGCAATTTTGACATTTCATAAGAATACATCAACAAAAAAAATACTAGTTAATTAGTTTAAAAATATTATTTTAAAACTGATTTAAAGAATCTCGAATAGTATTTCAAAACCGCCTAAAAAACTTTCAAAGAAAAACGGAATCTCAAAATTTGAGGGTGGAAATTGATGAGGCAATAAATCAAAATTTTGATGAAATTGGACAATTAGATGCACATTTTAATCAAATGGTTATATATTCAAAGGATTCGTTAATAAAAATTTCTAGTGTTGCAGTTTCACTCCTTGGTTCATCCCAGGAATTAGCATCATCATCAGAAAAAGTTAATTCTACCAGTGAAAAAATATCAGCAATCTCTCGGCAAATGGCTAAAGGTTCAATGGAAAAAGTTCAGCAAATAAATACCACAATCCAAATTTCTCAAAATTTAAAATGAAATTTTGGTTAAAAAATTCGTAATATTAATCAAACAAGTGCCTTAATAAAAAATATTTCGAGTCAAGTCAATATGCAGGCACTTAATGCATCTATTGAGGTGGTAAGAGCTGGTGAATATGGTAGAGGCTTTTCTGTTGTTGCTGACAGTATTAGAAAATTAGCAGACGACCCTAAAACATCTGACGCCAAGGTAAATAGCATAATTTCCAGTTAAAGGATCGGATTATCAAATTCAATTGATAATTTGACAATATCCTTTGAAAAAATTGCCTCACTAGAGGAAGAAAACTCATCTGGATCTGAAGAATCAAGTGGGGCAACTAAAGAACAGTCAGCAACTATTGAAGAGGTAACTGCATCTGCACAAGAGATTCTAATTTAGAAAGATTGTTTAAAAAGGTGTACTTTTCTTCTATAACATTTTTAATAATTTCTTTCATTTAACTAATCATGGAAAATTTTTAATTACGCAATCTTATATTTTTTCTAGACTCGCTTTAATGTTATTCCAATGGCTACCTATCCAAAAAACGTTATGACAACTAGAACAAATCCAAAATTTATCTTGGTTAATATAAGTACCATTATTTATTTTTTTTTTCGCTTCTTCTTTCGAAATATTTTTTAATTCACCATTGCAAAGAGTGCATCGTGAAAGAAATTTTTCCGGATGCTCTAAATCAATGAAAGATCTATCAATTTGAAAAAAGTCAAAAAAGAGCTTTAATTGATTTGATTGAGGAGCTGTGCTATCCATTAAAAGAGCTTTAGCCGGATAGCCATCAGAATTTGTCTTATTACCCATTCGATTATAAAATAATCGGTCATTTGTAATTAAGGACCTATTTTCTGCTAAACATTGATTTAGGATTTCCGTATCAGACAATTCAGGAGAAGCAATAAGTGTATCAAAACCAAGAATACGTAATATTTTTCCAAATTTGCCTAACATAGCATCTACGTAAAAATGCTCCAAAACGAAGTCACTAATTAAAAAGTCAATAACAATATTTAATAAATCTATTCCTTTAAGAATATAGTTGATTTTACTAAATATTAATTAGCAGTTGACAACGGGTTCTATATTGATAAAAATTATACAAATAACAAAAAATTGTGAAAAATATGGATGAAAAAATTATTAAAACCGAAGATGAATGGAAAAAAATTTTATCACCAGAAAAATTCATCGTTTTACGTAAAAAAGGAACAGAACGAGCATTTACAGGAAAACTCTATCACAATAAAGAAAAAGGTGTCTATTTATGTGGAGGTTGTGGTTTGGAACTTTTTACCAGTGATACTAAATATGAATCTGGGTCAGGTTGGCCATCATTCTGGGAACCAATTTCTCCAAGTAAAGTAGAAACTGTTGTTGATAGATCACATGGCATGATACGAACAGAAATCATGTGTGCACGTTGTGGTGGCCATTTGGGACATATTTTTGAAGATGGACCACTTGATAAAACAGGATTACGATATTGTGTCAATTCTGAAAGTCTTGATTTCAAGCTGTAAATGTGATTGTCTAGCAATAAATTCGAATCACAACTAGCAATAAATTCGAATACTAGTGTAACATTTCAAAAGTTTTGAAGAGTTTTTTCAGGTATTAAATCCCACATCAATTGTTTGATTGTTTCATCATCTAGTGATTCTAATTTACCAGAAGGAAGGAAGTGGAAATTATGCCCATTGATCTCATATGACTGTCTCCATCTTTCTCGTGGAGATATATTATCTTCTTTACTCGGCGTTGCATGGTATCGAATTATTGAAAGGAGAAGTATCGCTTCAAGCTGTTCAAACGTTAAAATTGCTAAATTTTCACTTTTATAATTTTTTCTTTCCGAAATTGAACCTTTCGTATTTCCAGTCATATTATGAAATGCTTTACGATTTAAAGTTCCAAATAAACGCTCAATATGTCCTCCATATTGAGATTCTCCAACTGGTCTATATGCAGTATTGACATTGTTTTTTTCCATCCATTTTTGAAATTCTTCACTTGTAAAATCTCTTCCGTTATCCATGTGCATTAAATATGGCATGACTCGGATATTGTCCCACCATTCAGCAATTTCCCTAAGATTCTCAGGATTTCCCTCATTGAATTCAAGTTTAATCGAATCGTATTCTTCTTGTGGTAAAATTCCTAATGCTGTTAGTTCCTGAACTCCTCTCATGATCTTTGCTATTGTACTGTTTCGTAATAATTCAGCATCTTGATCACTTTTCTTATTTGACATAAATGATAACAAAGGATTGACGTTACCGATAACCATCCTTCTTATACACTCAAACGTTTATTTTAGGTGATGGAATTGGATACAGTGGTACTCCCAACGCTGTAAATGATAATTGGATAACTGTTGCCCCTGGTTGTATTACAACCGCTTCATCTTGTTCTCCTTATAATCCTTAAGCATGACAATAACATAAAATTCTTTCTTTAATTTTCAATAACATAAAATTCTTTCTTTATTTCTCAATTTTATTAGAAGATTCTAATCTGATGAAATTTAATACTTTTTACATTTCTTTTGAAAAATTTAGATTATTATATTTATATAATAGAATAAAATTTAATAACTATTCATTGACTACTAATTTAATTAAGGGTGAATAAATTGAAACTTCAATATGGCTCAATTTTAATAATATTTATTATATTAGCAACCGTTTATACTCCTACTATTAAATCCAATGCTGATTTTAATTATAATTTTCAAATTAATAGAATGATAGGAACATGGAATCACGAAGGACAAAATTCAACAGAATTAAATAATCCAATGGATATTTTTGCCAATCAAAGTGTTTTCGTTATTAGCGATTTAAATAATGGGCGAATTCTTTTAGTAAATAAAGCCAATTGGAATGTTGAGCAAATTATTTATCCTTACACATTGAATCCTAATGGAACTAAACACTTTGTAAAGAACATATATCAAACGATTATAACACCTACAAATAATTATTTTTCAGTGATCGAAAATGCCACTATTATAGAATATAATGGAACTGGTCAAATTTTTAATATGCTGAAGTTATATAATGCCTTTGCAAACAATTCACTGCAAATAGATTTAGGAATTGATATAACTACCAACCCTTTTCAAATACTACTTAAATATCCTGTTGCTAATATGACAAATGATTTTTGCGAAGGTACATTCCTATTTCTTTTAAACCAAACTTCTTTTAATATTAATAATTCTAAATTACTTTTAAAAACATCTTTAGGGGCAAGAATTGAAATTGGTGAGCAGATTAAGTTTAGTTATTACGAAAACCATCCCCTATTAACTGCTTCAAGATGGTATGGTATTACTAATGATACCATAGTATTATTGGAATTTGGTCAGGTTACTAATACCACATACAATGTAACTCGCGTGACAGCAATTCCCATCTTAGGTGGTTCTACAAATGATTTTTCAAGTTTAGTTTACACAGGAATTGCGTGGGTAAATTTCACTTTAGGATTCTGGATTGCAGATACTTTTGATTTTTCATCCTGTTCTAATTGGATTTATTCATCAAATTACAAATTCGCTGGAACTTTTTGTTCATTATTAGGTTATAATTCTACTTTTAATACAGTTAGTTCAATTTGGTATGATCCAAATACTAATCTAGTGATTGTAGCTAGCCCCTCAAACAACGTTGTTGTTGGATTACAATTTGAATCGGTAACACACTCAGTTACGACGTTATTACAATTTCATCCTTCATTTTACGATCAATTGCTCCACAGTCCAGCTTTATTTATAATTCCGATTTTATTAATTATTTGTATTGGTTTATTTGCCTTTTTTTATTTAAAAAGAAAAAAATAAATGTTTTGAATTGATAATATGAATTTGTCACGATTAACTATTACTATAAACATACTTCTGATTTTACTTGGAATATTTTTTAATATTGTTCCTTTTTCTTTGTTATGTATTTTAATAATGTTATTTATATTTTTGATTTATTCTTTTAAGTATTTGAGAGGATCATCTATTGATGTTTGGAAGGTCTTTTTTAAATTATATGGTAAAAGATTAACGTTAATTTCAATTCCATTCCTATTAGAGAGTGCTGAAAAACTCAATTTAACCTTTTTCGAAAAAGTCAATCTTTATTCAGATTAGCCAATGAAGTTCAAATTTAATTTTTCCTTTTTTCAAAAATCGAATTATTCAGCACACTCTATTAATATTTTTTATTTTGTTACAAACAAATATGGGATTATCTCACACACAATTAATACAATCAGAACAATTTCAACAAAGTAATTATACTCGAGGTAACTATTTAATTGAACAAAATTTTCATCTTTCTGAAAATAATACCTCCGAATTAGAGCAAAATTTTAGATATTCTCCATTAATTACTCTGAATCAAACCAAATTAAAATATCCTGATTTAAAAATTCAAACATTTTCGTTAGATTTTCTACAAATTAATATAAATTTCACAACAAAATAGAGATCCACAATTTAATCAGTTAAATAAATATAAGAATTCATTTATCAAGTCAAATAATCCTGTAATTAGCATTGATACAAAGAAAAAGGAGCCAATTGGCCTTTTTAAGAATGCAGGTCGCTTGTGGAAAAAAGTCTCCACTAAGGTTCTGGACCATGATTTTGCTAATTTAAGAAAAGCACAAGCTATTCCCTTTGGCATATATGATATAGCAAAGAACAAAGGCTATGTTTACATTAATACCTCCCATGAAACATCAGAATTTTTAGTAGAAATGCTAGTGAAGTGGTGGGAAGAGAAAGGAAAATTATTTTACCCTAGTGCAAAAAATTTACTTATTTTATGTGATACCGGGGGAGCTAATGGTTGGAGACGAAAAGGTTGGAAATATGAACTATTCAAACAATTTTCAGTTAAATATGGAATCAAAATAACTGTATGTCATTATCCCCCAGGTGCCTCAAAGTGGAATCTCATTGAACATCGATTATTCAGTTTCATTAGTATTAATTGGGCTGGAGAACCTCTTGAATCAATTGAAAAAATGATAAACCTTATCAATTCAACAAAAACAAAAACAGGGTTAATCGTCGAGGCTTTTTTAGATGAAAAAGAATACAAAACAGGTATAAAGTATACAAAGGAACAAATGGCTGAAATTAAACAAAAACCATTTATTCTTAACCCCCAACTTAATTATACCATATTATCTTGCTGATACAAACAAAAATCTTAAAAATTGTGTCTCTCAAAGTTTAATAAAGGGAACTTATTTTTTTAAGTCCCCTACGTACCTGCGAATATAGCGATAAAATAAATTGACGATCTTTCGAAACTGGAAATAACTTTTCCATTTCCTGTTCCACAAACTGAAAGAATTTTGTCGGGTATAAAGGCTCACAAATCATTGGTGACTCTTAAATTAGAAACACAAAAACTTTTCTATGAATTTAAAAGGGAAAACTCGAGAATTAAGTAAAGTAATAAAAATTGAACTACCGGAGTATGACGAAATAATATATCCATTAAAACGGTCATGATTATAATTACTTAATTGATTAATTTATTTAAGTAAAAATAAGTGACTTTATGAATTCAATTTCTTCATCATCACCAGTTTACTATTTTTCTTCTGAAAAAATATTAAAATCGTTGAAAAGATTTAATATTAA
>DAHXPE010000019.1 GCA_027364495.1 Candidatus Heimdallarchaeota archaeon
AGTTAAAAGTGGAGTAAATATGACCGTATTACCTGGGTCAACAGGGAACTACTTGAATTTCAGCGTTTACGATGACAACCCAAATTATTATACATTATCAAAAAATAATGTAACATTATTTTCGGGAGGCTGGAGAAATAACGCAGATAATATTTACAGTATTGATGGATTGGATTTAGGAACCTATAATTATACATTAACAGCATTTGATCTTTATAATGCAAATACAACTGTGAATATACTGGTCACGGTAACAAATGTTATAAATGGAACAACTGTAACTGGAACCAATACGAATCAGACAGGTAATAGATCAAATAGAAGTGTACCCTTTACGAGTCCGGAGTTTATTTTCTTAGGGTTACTAGTAACTGCTAGTCTGATTTTATATAAACGATATAAAATAAGCTAATAAAGCTATCAACTGAATAAACGTTAGATCCATTCAAGGATTAAAAGAAAAGTGCACCAAATAAAGTTTTGGAATTAAAAAAGTCGAAGAAAAGAAATTCTATTTCTTAAAAATTAGAATAATAACATAACATTAAATGTAAAAAAAATTATTAGTACATAAAAGTTACGTATAAAAGAAATTAATCAAAAAACTTCGGGTCAAAGAAATAAGGAATGCCCATCATAAAACGCCATTGAGAATTAATGGTAACGTTTTCCTTGGTAAGACTGATAATTTGCATCTGTTCGGCTTCTTGGAGAACATTTTTAAAATCTTTTTTATCAAAAATTTTAGAGTTCTCAAGTTCTGACACGCTAACAGAATGAAAGGAACTCAGAACAGAGACAAGTAAATTCATGGGATTCTTACTCCAGTAAGAATACAAAATTTTAGCTGAAGCTTCCCAACTGGTCTCATAGTGAAGAGGAATCCCAAGGGTTTTTTTCCAATCACTGCGAAGAATAACTAAATCTTTAGAGTTAATTTCTAAAACATCATTTTTGACTAAAGAATTTGTCTCTTTAATTTTATTAGAAAGAGCTTTTTTATCTTTGATGTGGAAAAGATTCAAGGCACGATCAAGGGTCATTTGTTCTTCAGAAGCAGGAAAATTAAAAATAAATTTTAAAAGGGTATCATGCTTGCACATGTCTAAAACAACATTACCAATAATAGGCCAGGTAAGTAAAAATCCATCTTCAGTAGGTTGTGGAGGCATGGTCCGTGGAAAAGCATCCTTAGGGAGATACTGAATACCTAAATTCCAAATTTGACGACATAAACGATAAGATTGGATAATTTCTTCAACACCATGACTCTCAGGATCAATGATATCAAAAGAATCCATAGCCTTCATGCTTTGAACAACAACAGCACCTT
The DNA here is from genome assembly GCA_027364495.1 of Candidatus Heimdallarchaeota archaeon. Next base: position 1,334 of record DAHXPE010000019.1, read on the forward strand.
TGAGAAGAGAAACAAGACCTAAATGAAAAAGTAAGGCTAACCAATGAGTATTAGCATAAATTTGTTCAAGAGAAGTGTCATAATGTTTCAAAAATGAATTATAAGAATCAAGGAAAAGATTAATCTTTTCAAACGTTTCAGTGAGAGATTCTTTATTTAAAAATTCCATATAAGCATCAAAGACAAAAAAGTTGGCGATATCCTCGAAACGATCAGCACTAATTTCAGTTTCAACAAACTCAGGATCAATTAAATAAGCGGTCTCACCATCATCAGAAATCATAATATTACCTGGATGAAAATCACCATAAGTATAGACACCCGAATATTCTTTATAGTAATAATAAAGGAATGTAAGACCAAAACTTTGTAATTTATGTTTACGATCTTCACTAATGGGAAGACCTTGAATCATTTTAAGAAGCAGACCGTAATAACGGTTAAAATTAACTGGAGAAGAATAAGGACTGTGAAAAGTCGCAAGAGCATTGCCAGCTAAACGTAACTTAATAACGTTTTGAATAGTGGATTCCTGAAAAGATTCACCATCAATGCCCTCATAAACAATAAAATTACTACCAGCAGAAAAGATTTGAGGGATATGAACACGAGGGTTATTCTGAATACGATTCATGAGCCAATCATTAATCTGAACAAGTTTTTCAGCTTCTTCAGGACTGGAAAATTCCTTTATAGCTAAACTCCCGTCAAAAGGACCCTCATCAGTATTAAATTTAACTTTTAAAAGTAAAATGCCAGTTTTGCCTAATTTAGTAAGGCTGTAAATATTTTCAAGAACTAAAAATTTAGGAGTGAGGCCTAATTTTTGACGAGCGATTTTATAACCGAGCTTATGAGATTCAATAAACTCAGACATAATTTCTTGCATTCGATTCCTTAATCGTATTCGCGCGGACATCGTAGGACCAAAAAAAGTGTCTTTGAAAGTAAAAATTATAAATTTATAGGTAAAATATAAGTAAGGTACATAATTAGCTAATTAAAGCTAAAAAATTGGTTTTTAAGTCATTTAATGAAATAACAATTGAATCAAGATAGTTGATTGACAAGACCAATCTAAATTATAAACATAAACATCAACTAAAAAAATTTCTAATACAATCACGAAAAAAAAAGAAAAGAGAAAACAAAAACCATAGAGAAAATAGGAAAAAAAAAACCAAGCAAAAGAACATAAAAAGGAGAAAAAAATAATAAAAGGAAAAAAAACAGAAAAAAGAAGAATAGAAAAGAAAAAAAAGAAAAAAAAAACAGAAAAAAAGGAAAACAGAAGAAAAAAAATCTCGTAAGGGAAAAGATAACAAAAATAAAAAAGTTGAAATGATAAAAATACTAAAAAAATGCTAGGTAAATATCAAAAACTCAGAATAATGGAAAGATTTAAAAGCATAGAAGTAATTTACAGTCAGAATACATCCTTTAGAACTTCTAATTAAAAGAAAAGAAGAATAAGGGATTTTTCGAAAAAAAATAATAAAAGGCAGAAAACGGAAAAAAAAACGTTTGGAAGCCAGAAAAAAACAGGAGCACAAAAAAAATGGCCGGTAACTTTGCAAACGCAAAAGTGGAAAAATTAATAAGAGATGCTGGAGCACAGAGAGTGTCAGCAGATGCAATAGATGCAATGAACGAGTTATTGACTGATTATGGAATGAAGGTTGCAAAATTCGCTATTGAAATAGCAAAACACGGCGACCGAAAGACCGTTAAAGAACAAGATATCGTTCTAGCCTCCCAAAAATAAAAATAAGAAAAAAAATTTTTCATTAAAAAACGAAAATATTACTCTTTTATTTTAATAATAAATATACATTTATCCTTCTTTTCTACGGAAAAAAAATAAATCCCATTTAAAAATTGATATAGAAATCCATAGGATAGGCAGAGGGATCCATTGGAGAACCAAAAACAATTTAAAAACATTTAACATAGTAAAATAGAATTAAATAATAAATTCATAAAAAAATTTTCTGTATCCGGACAATTACACTTTATTACCACAATTCTGACAAAAAAGGTCGCCTGGAGATGTATCTGTTCCACAGAAGGAACATTTAATAAGGTTCTTTTTAATTAATTCAGTATTTATCTTTGGATTCAATTTGGAAACATTTTCCTGCTTATAATTTGCGTTATGATAATAAAAATACAAAAAACCTCCAACCAAAATAATGATACTAATAATAATAATAAAGAACCACAAAGCAGGAAGATGATCAGTCTGAACAATATTACCTGCTGTAATGAAACTGGCGGAAGAATTAGAATTTGGTTGAAAAAAATCCTGTGGAGCCTCAGTAATTGAGTTAATAGTAATGAAAAAAGTTTGATTGTAGGAAATACCACTCAAAACATAATATTTGGATCCATTAAGAATAAAAGCTTGAACTGATGACTGGTTGTACAAGTTATTATA
>DAHXPE010000565.1 GCA_027364495.1 Candidatus Heimdallarchaeota archaeon
AACTTTATTTGAAGGAAGGAACTGAGGAAAAACAACTATTAGATTATATAAAGAGTAATCATCAGAGTATTAAAGAAGAAATTGCATCATTAGATTCATTAAACGGCGAAGCTCTTCATAATAAGTTAAAAGAAATAGGAACTTACATTGAACAGCACATTAGAAAAGAAGAAAGAAAATTATTTGAAGATATCCAAAAACAGGTTTCAACCGATGAACTCATTGAAATAGGTAAAATTTTAAAAGCAAAGGCCATTTTAAAATGTTCAAATTTTCTTTAATCACTTTACACGTGAAGACAGGTAAACTTTAATTTCAGTACGTAATCATCAGAAATTATTTTTTATTTGTCCTTTTTAAGATATAGAAACCTATAAAAATCTTTAGAAGAGCTTCAAAAGGATTGTTATTTTTACTATTATTATTTTAGGACCTATTTTTGTGGTTTGGTAAAAGTTTCTTTAGCGCTACATTTATTACAATATCTTATATACGTTGCACCAAAAGACCATACCCTCACTTCGTTCCAATCATGTTCACAGGTATTTTGTTTCTTTAAATCCTGAACAAAAGCATTTATCTTGACATTGCCTTTACCAAAAATTCTCTTGGCTTTATTATTATTATGCTTATGTTTAAGAAAGGTCTTGACTTCAATCAATCTATATCACCATTAGTTTGTTTTTCTTTTTTATCCTGAAACTGCTATTGGTACCTGACCAATTTGTTGTTTAACTTCTTTTACCCAATCGGCAATTCTTTCTTCAGTTAAATCGGGTTGATTATCTTGATCTAATGCTAAACCAACAAATTTGCCTTCATGAACAGCTAGAGAACCTGAAAAATTATATCCTTCAGTTGGCCATGATCCTATTATCATTGCACCGCGTTCAATAAGTTTATCTCGTAAAATTCCAAGCGCATCAAGATAAGTATCTGGATAATTTGATTGATCACCCATTCCAAAAAGTGCGACCTTTTTCCCTTTAAAGTCAAGTTCGTCTAATTTTGGAAAAAATTCTTCCCAAGTCATTTCCAATTGACCGATATTCCAGGTTGATATACCAAAAATTAATACATCGTAAGATTTTACTTCTTCAACGGAAAGACGATCTATACTATCGGCAGCTAAACCATTTCCAAATTCTTGAGCCACTAGATCAGCAGCAAGTTCCGTGTTTCCTGTTGTACTACCATAAAATAATCCAATTTTCATTTTGTTTTACACCTTGCTATTTTTAAACAGTCAATTATTACATTGGAGAAAAATTGTTTTTTCCTCAGTAATGAATTGTGTTTTTCTATGTAATACAAGGATTCAATATCTTTTATAGATTCATTTTCCTTAAATGCTACTGACTAACAATTTGGTTAGTTGACGTATGAAAAACATTAAATTCAAGATTGTAAATTCTTTAACAGGTTATTGGTTTGCCATCTAATGATTCCGATTTGTGCATCTTAAACGAGGCACTTAAAATTATTTCAAAAAAATGGACTGCATTTGTTTTTTGTCAATTATTAAATCATGAAGTAATGAATTTTAATGAATTATTAGGACAATTAGCTGATGGCTACGGTAAAAAGATTACTCCATCTGTTTTATCACAAACCCTTAAAGAATTGGAGGATCATGATTTATTACGGAAGAAAATTTTAACAGATTATATTCCAATTAGGACTGAGTACCAATTAACAAATAAAGGAAAAGAATTACGCTTTATTTACGGTATAATTAAGCAATGGGCATTAAAATGGTTTGATGATGAAAAATTAGTAAATTCTAAGAAGTTGAATTGCTGTGTTCTTGATGTTTTACCAGAAATACGATCTAAAGCAGATATCGTTTTGGATTTAGACGTAGCAACAAGGTAATTCCATATAAATTTTGTACATTGCCAGATGTTTTAGAGACCTCAACAAATGTTATTTTTGGGAAATAACCTTTAACCATAAGATTTACCAATTGTTATGGTTTCTTTTTTTTTGCTATTCCATTATTACATATCTGAAAATACTAAGCATTCTGACAAATTTTAAAATAAATAAATGTCCCTATGCTCAATAAAATGTAAGTGTTTAACTAGTTTTCGACAAAAATCACTGCAGCTATCGAAACGTTTTTAGCCGCCGACAAATAATATATTTATCGGCAGGCAAACCTTTGTGAACGCAGTACGATCTCAAATTAGTAAATCTTCTTTTAAATATAAAGAAACTAATTCAATAATCCTAATGGATTCAAGAACAGAATCTCAAAATCAATTTCTACAAAACGC
>DAHXPE010000037.1 GCA_027364495.1 Candidatus Heimdallarchaeota archaeon
CGTCAACATCTGGAAGTTCAAAAGCGTCAGCACTCATGTTTTTCATCATTTTAATGATATAATTTTCAAAGTTGCTAGTATATTGGATTATTTAATAAACATTGTTATTTATAAGAGTTATTTTTTAATTCTAATATGAGACATATTTCGTCTAAAATTTATTATTTACTATTTAATTTTTATTTAAAAATACTTTATAAAAGGCGACGATGTCTATATACCCTTTATAATTCAACTTCATGGCGAATTTTTAAAAATTCTTTTTTTTTTTGAAATCTATATTATTCCATGAATATTTTTTAGTTCATTGGAAATGAATAAAAGCCATATTTACCTTCTTGGTCTCATCAGTGACTTTAATATCTAATTTAGAAACTAAATCCGCGAAATGTAAGATATAACAGAATTTTTATTTTACATCAAAATCCTAAACTTTTACTTCACGATTTTGAACGGCCATTCTAAAGGATTTTTCTCCAAATTTACGCCAATAAAATCCTTTTATTAAACGAGCTAAATTCTCTTCCTTATATAGATCTAATTCTTTAATCAATTTATCAAGCCAATCTTTTCGTTTATGAATTTCATTGTACCAGCTTTCACCATATTGATGAAATAATGTGTTAAATTCAATATTTTGAGGATCCACCTTCATTAGATCTGAGAATGATTTTTGAAATTGTATTAATAATCCCCTGGCTTCGTTATCATCATAAAAGAGAGCTTCTCGCATTAAATTCTGGAGCCATTTTTTTAATTCTTCACCAGCATCGTCATTTGAAGCATCTGCAAATTCTTGAAATTCTTTAATAACGTGAGATGGTAAACCAGTGGAATGCTCAATATCACCGGCTAAGGGAAGCAATTCTTCTATTCGTGAGATGTATGGAACCATGTTTAATGGTAATTCAGTTTTATATGTATACCAGCTCAAAAATGAAGCCATTTCGGATTCAAAAATCAATACATATTTTAACCAGTGTCTGGTATACCCCATGATAAATAAACCAACTTCCTTTTCCTTTCCTGCCTGACTTATTAATGCCCCAAGCTGTGATTGTAAGAACATTATGGCCAATCGAGATTTTTGTTGTTTGCTCTCATTGAAATCTTTGAATAACTTGTAATGAATAGATGCTAACGTTTCACCACCTAAATCTGGGCTTTCTTTTGTCGCATCTAATATTAGTTTTGAAATTGTTTGAAAAACTTCCATTAATTGGTTTTCGTCAACATCTGGAAGTTCAAAAGCGTCAGCACTCATGTTTTTCATCATTTTAATGATATAATTTTCAAAGTTGCTAGTATATTGGATTATTTAATAAACATTGTTATTTATAAGGAGTTATTTTTTATGAACAATTTTCGTTTAAAGATTTTTAAAAATCTTTTTAATTTTTTTTTGACAAAAAAATAATACGCATTGAAATTACCTCAGTGATTGAAACGTTTTCGTTTCAATTAAAAAAATTAAATATTCCGTTTTCTTTAAATTTTAAAAAAAATAAATATGCTTGAGGTTTCATGAGCGATTTAAAAGCAAAATTAGTTCTAGAAGATGGAACAATTTACTATGGTGAATCTTTTGGTTATGACCAAAGTATAAGTGGGGAAGTTGTTTTCTCAACGGGTATGGTTGGTTATCCTGAAGCACTTACAGACCCTTCCTATTCGGGACAAATTTTAACACTGACTTTTCCTCTTATAGGAAATTATGGTGTACCAGGTGACTCTGAAAACCAGTCCATATTAGAAAATTTCGAATCTACCAGAATTCAAATACAAGGTTTACTGGTTTCTGAATATTCAGAACAATATCAGCATTATTCAGCCAAAAAATCATTGAAAGCTTGGCTCATTGAACATAAAATTCCGGCATTGACGAATATTGATACTAGATCTCTTACTCAACATATACGAAATAAAGGAACAATGCTTGGGAAAATAATCATTTCTGACAAGGAAATCCCATTTTTTGATCCCAATACTGTAAATTTACTTGATAAAGTGACAATTAAAGAAAAAACTACTTATGGTTCTGGTAAGTATAAAATAATATTAGTTGATTGTGGTCTTAAAAATAATATTTTGAGACTAATGTTAAAGAGAGATGTAACCGTAATCCGGGTTCCTTATGATTATGACTATTCATTAGAAGAATATGATGGAGTATTTGTCAGTAATGGACCAGGTGACCCTGTCATGGCTAAAAGCACGATAAAGATTTTAGAAAAAGTCATGGTATTAAATAAACCTATATTTGGTATTTGCTTGGGACACCAATTACTGGCTCTTGCAGCAGGAGGGAAGACATACAAATTAAAATATGGACATCGATCCCAAAATCAACCTTGCATAAGCAACTCTGATAATTGTGTTATAACGTCCCAGAATCATGGATATGCAGTCGATATGAAGTCATTAGATTTAGACTGGTCTGAATTTTACATTAATCTTAACGATAATTCAAATGAAGGAATCATTCATAAATCCAAACCGTTTTTTTCAGTACAATTTCACCCCGAAGGATCTTCTGGTCCACAAGACACAGAAAGTTTATTTGATAAATTTATAGATATGGTTAAGTCTCATGAATCAAGATAATCTGAGTACCAAACAAATTGCTACATCATTTCCAAAAAAGGTTTTAATATTAGGATCTGGAGGTCTTTCTATTGGTCAGGCAGGAGAAGTTGATTATTCGGGTTCTCAATGTATTAAAGCTTTAAAAGAAGAAAACATTTATACTGTTTTGATTAACCCAAATATTGCTACAATTCAGACAAGTGATAATTTGGCAGATAAAGTTTATTTTTTACCTGTCACACCTAATTTTGTCACAAAAGTAATTGAAAAAGAACATCCAGATAGCATATTATTATCTTTTGGAGGACAAACAGCTCTTAACTGCGGTGTAGCTCTTCATGAATCCAAAATTTTAGAAAAGCATAAGGTTAAAATTTTAGGAACACCTATTACTGCTATAATAGCAACTGAGGACAGAGAAATATTTCGTGATAGGTTATTACAAATTGGAGTTAAAACCCCTGAAAGCATAGCTGTTAAATCCATTGAACAGGCGCAAGTAGCAATTCAAAAAATTGGTTATCCAGTAATCATTCGAGCAGCCTTTGCTTTAGGAGGTTTAGGATCTGGTTTTTGTACTAATGATGAGGAATTTGAAGAGTTAATATCTAAAGCATTTTCAACATCATCTCAAGTTTTAGTAGAAAAATCACTTAAGGGATGGAAAGAAGTTGAATATGAAGTAGTTAGAGATGGTTCAGGAGCAACTATAACTGTTTGCAATATGGAAAATTTTGACCCTCTTGGTATTCACACTGGCGAATCAATTGTGGTCGCTCCATCCCTTACTCTTACAGATAAGGAGTATCATATGCTTCGACAAACTTCTATTCAAGTTATAAATCATCTCGGAGTTATCGGTGAATGCAATATTCAATTTGCCCTGGACCCA
>DAHXPE010000102.1 GCA_027364495.1 Candidatus Heimdallarchaeota archaeon
CGTGAATAATTGACGGACTTTCCAATAATTGGACTGCTAATTTAAGTCTTAATTCCATTTGGCTTGATATATATGAATTATCTTCAGATTCACTCAAACTCATCAAGTTTAGTATTGAAAGAACTATTCCTAAAGCTAATTGATAGTTAAAAGTATCTCTTTTCGGATAAAAAAGGTTGAGCTTTTTTAATTTATAGGCTAAAATTTCATCATAGCCAGCTAAAAAGGATCTTAATTCACGGGTTATTTGGAATAATTTTCCTTTCATCTGATATTCCTGAATTGCTCGGTTAACAAAAAAATTGGCTATATCCTCGAACCTATCACTAATCGGTTCTGTTTGGAGAAATTCAGGATCAATTAAATGCGCCATGAGAAGTGGACTTTTGTATAGGTTGATTTCAAATAATAAATTTCCAGCATGAAAATCTCCGAAACTGATTGCACCAGATTCAGTGGCATATTCTTCAAGTGGAAAGGATTGAAATTTTCCCTTTATGAAATTCCTTGCATCTGTATTCAAGGGTAATGATTCTATTGTCGCATATTCTAACTCCCTATAATGTTGGGTGTTAGCCTTATTTGGCACATGTCCATGTAATGCAGCTAAACATTTACCTGCTAATCTATATTTCTCAGAAATAGGTACAGAAGAATGTCTGAAACTCTCGCCAGTTATACCTTCCATTACTAGAATTTGGGATTTTTGAAAAATAATTTTTGCAGTTGAAACACCTAACGAATAATATGGTTTTAATCGATCACTCAAAAAATTAATCTTTTCAACTATGGGTGGTAATTCTTTAGCACTTTTATAGACTTTTACAGCTAATCCAGCCTGTGCTTTGCCAAATTCACAATTAAAACTTACGGATACTAATTGTATTCCCGTGGTTCCTATTTTTCGATCTGATCTAATTGATTCAAAGATTAAACTTGATGGAGTTTTCTCAAATATAGATTTTGCAACATCCTTAAAATAATCTGAAAAACCGCTAACAATACTTAGTAAAAGGCTGTTTATTTCTGCATTTGCTTCGTCAACTGTCAAAGGTTTTTCTCTTTCTAATACGACCGAGGTTTGTTTGATTTCCTGTACAGGCGGTTCTTGATAGGTGACTTCCTCTGTTACTGGTTTTGGCTCAGATATTTCCTGTGTGGAATGCTGATGATCTATATTATTCTCCCGATTACTTTCAGCTTGGGAAATATCTTTGATAGATGAATCCTGTGCCGGATTAGTAGATGATTGGCTTTGAATTTCCTCTTCTTTTGATTTTTTTTTGCGAAAAGGCATAAAATGAATTTACTTCCATCTAATTTATACGATAACTTTGTCATAAAAAATATAAGATATGAATAATTTACATCTTTTAAAATATTTCACAATTAAGAAAGTAATCTTGTTGTCATTGACTGCTAAAATTCAATAGCATCCTAAATAATTAGCAGTGAATTCTCCTTAAAAGCAGTGAATCGTCCCGCAACAAAATTTTTCATAATCAAAGATTGAAATAAACCAAATAATAAAGGAATAAAGCAAGTGCTATCTCGTAAAGAAATTTCTCATATTGCTGAAAAGATAACAAGAAGATTTGAAATTGAATTACCTCTCCAATTTGATGAGTTCAATGTCAATGACGATAAATTATACATTTCTTTTAATAAAGAAGGTGAAAGAGCTAGAACTTTTGAACTTGCAAAAGGAATTGTATTAGAATTTGACAATGAAAGTAGAATTATTGGTTTAAACATTGATTCAGTAGCTGAATTTCTGCCTAAACCGTCTTCAGACTTTACTGAAGTTTAATATTTTTAGCTAAATCATGTTCAGCAACAGGTGGATTATGATTTTTAGAATCTTCTGTCATTTTTTCTACATAAGCCTTTAAATGATCATATCTTCTTTTGGATTTTTTAATTTTTCCTTTTTCCAAAACATAAGCTGCCCAAAGAGGAAATACTATTGTGGAATCAGCATAGACCACTACTGTTCTAATCAAGTGCTCGGGATCAATTTTACCCCATGACAAGGCCTCTGAAGGTGTAGCTCCGCTCAATCCACCTGTATCAGGCCTACTATCTGTAAATTGAATAAAATAATCATGTCCTCTTGATGGAAGTCCAAGAATTTCCTGTAAGTAGGGTTCAGTTTGCAAATAGAAATTTTTAGGTGATCCACCACCAACAATAATAACTGCAGTTTCTCCGCCTTTTGAAACAGAATCCCAGACAACAGCTGAAGATTCATTAACATCTAAACTAGGATCAATGACGCATTTTGTCTCGTTCTTTAACTGCATAGCAGCTAAATTCATACCAAAAGTACTATCGCCAGGTGATGAAGTCCAAATGGGAACACCCATTCGATAACAAGCTGCCAGAACACTGGTTTTTTGTGTTCCTAATTTTTCCTCGACTTCATTTACTGCCTTACCCATTAAATAGTGAAATTCAGCCGTACTCATTGTCTTATTAAATGCTGGGGATTTTAATAATGTCCTTACAAAAGCATCAGAATCAAATAAAACATCTGCTGAGAATAAAATATCATATATTCTTATGATACCTTCTCTCCTGAGTTCTAAATCATCTTGTGTTGGTTGTGCTGCATACAATGAATAATTTAGAGCATAATGCAAATCATGATATAAATTAGCCCCGGTGCTAACAATGAAATCAATATATCCAGCTTCAATCAATGGTATAATTGTACTTATACCTATACTTGCTGGTGTCATCGCACCTGCTAACGTAATTCCTACCGTAACATTTTCTTGGCTGAATGCTTTTTCTCCTAATTTACAAGCTTCCTTTAATCTTGCTGAATTATAAGCAAAATAAGTAGAATCGATAAATTCTGCAATACTAATTTTTTTGCCTATTTCCAAAGGTACTGGTTTTATTTTATTTTTCAAAAATTTTGTGTGACTTTGTTTCATTTGCATCACTAAATCAGAGTAATTATCTTTAATCAATTTGGATTTTAACAAGTAAACAAAAAAATCTTTAATATTTCACTCCTTGTAAAAAACTGCCTTGTAAGGATTTAAAATTTACTAGTAAGACCTGTTGTTTATTATGAAAAGATTAACGAAAAAATTAAAGGTCAAGAATATTAAGATCAAATTTCAATTTAAATTAATTTGATCAGATTCAGAATAACCTTTGTCTGATTGATTAGACTTTGATGATTCCAAGAATTCAATAGACCTGATTGATGAAGGTGACTTATTATTCATATAGGGGTTACTAAAGAGAAGATATTCTAATGAATCAAGGGTGTTCAGATTATGTTTCATATCACTTATAAGATTTGAATTCGATTCTGCATATGACAAAATTTTGAAATGAACTGTTCCTTCAGAATCAATTACCAGTTCAACTTCTGGTAAAGCTCCAAGAAGATTTTGATCAAATTGGACTGTATCTTGATAAGCACCTGTTAAAGCTAGTACAACATAGGATCCAACTTTTGTGTTTTTCTCAGGCAATGGAATCCCATTAAGGGTTAAAATTTGTGATGGATAACCTAATAATTGACCATTTTTAGTAAAATAATCACTAATTTTTCCATATGATTTGGTTTTTGGAATTTTAGATATAAACTTGGCTATCTCACCATCAGAATCACATGTAATATCTACCAGGCGAACTAATGTTTTCGGGGTTGAGTGAAGACCAACGGAGGGTATAATTGGAAAGTATTGTTGTGCTAAAACAATATCACACGCACCTCTAAAGACTGAAAAATTTCCAACAAGATCTTCTGAATAGGTAGTTAACATTTTACTAATCTCTGGAAATTCTTTTGTTAAATCCAAATCAGTTAAATTATTATTTTTTTCTAAGATAGTGCGTAATTTAGACAATAAAGCTTTTGAAACTGTAGTTACCATTAATTCTATATCTTTTTGATATTTAAAGTTAGTCCAAAATTCTTTTTCGTCTTGTATTTCTATAATTGATTCATTAAATTGTATTATAAAATTTTCAATTTGTTTTAATGATTTAAGTTTCGTTAATTTTGTTATTGTAACTTTTTCTAAATTCTCAATTTCAAAAGAAGAATACACATTGAACTGATTAACTTCTGGTAAAATAGGTCTATTCTCAAGAATCTCAACCAATAACATTGAACTGGTTGCTGATATAGCTCTACCACTTTCAGTAATGATATCTGGAGGAATTATTTCAGGTTTCTGTTTCAATGAATCAATTATTGTTGATACAATTGTATCAGCATAGTCCTCAAATGAGTAAGCTGTTCCTGATAAAGTTGCTTGGGCATTTCCTTCATAATCAATTCCTAGACCACCACCTAAATTGACATAACGTAATCCAGTGGCTCCTAGTTCAAATAAGTTCTGATAATATCCCATTAATTCAGTTACTGCGCGTTTAAAATATTCAATTTTATTTATTTGAGATCCTAAATGACCGTGTAATAATCGCACATTACCTAAAAATTTTCTAATATGCAATTCAGTAATAATATCTTGTAATTCAGATGCTGAAAGACCGAATTTTGAATAAAGGCCTGATGAATGTCCCCAATGCCCTTCAACACGTTGTTGCATCTTTATGCGTAAACCAATTTGTGGTTTGATTTGTCTTCGCTCAGAAATGCGTATTAAATCTTTTAATTCTCTTAGTGATTCAATTGAGATAATGATATTATATCCCTTTTCTGTTAAGGTCAATGCTGCATCTATGTAATCATCATCCTTGGTTCCATTACAAATGATTAAGGACGATAGATCATGTTTCCTTAAACTAAGTACTATTAGCAATTCAGGCTTTGTACCACACTCAAAGCCATGGCCATAATTTGCACCATACGTCGAAATTGCTTGTAATACAGCAGCATTGTGATTTACTTTAACGGGGAAAACACCTCGATAGAGCGATGGATAATTATATTTACTAAATGCATGTGAGAATGCATTGTAAAGCTTTGATAATTGTTTATCAATTAATTGAGGCATACGCAAGACAACTGACGATAAACCCATCGACGTAAGATAATTGGTAATAGCTTGAAAAGAGACGTTTTTTGAATTAATGTTCACTTCCAAATAATCATGATCTGTACTAAGACTCAGAAAATCTAAATCACCGTCACCTATTCCATAGATGCCTTTGATTTTAGTTAAAGTGTCATTCAGTTTCATCTTCGTTTCTTAAACCTTAAAGAAGTTTTATTTAGGGCCTTTTACTTATTTATTGTATTATTTCAATCCGATTTAATTTTAAAGTAATTATTTTATTCTTATTACGTATATGTCTTTTTAATTTATAAGCATATCCTTATTATTAATAATCTATAAAATGATTTCTTTTACTACTAAAAAATAAATAGCGCACTTTGATTATCTTAAGAAAGACATAATGAAAAGATATTAAAAAGGGTTTTTTCAAGCCATTATTTTATTAAATAACTATTAATTAAGTTAATTAATAACTAAAGCTCATTAATGAGCATCTTTAATAAAGAAAAGAAAATAAATGATACTAACTAAGTTCCTTAATAATTATAAATATTTTTTATTTAGAGATACTAAAAATCTAAGGATTTTATTTATTGCTACAAATTAATTATTGTTTTTAATAGCTTTTCAAAATTATCTCATGGTTATTCTTACTGCTTAAAACTCATAGTTATTTTTAATTAAAAATTATAGATAATTGATGGTTTTAATTTTCAATATGTCCTTACAAATCGTTTTTGATTATTATCGTTTTTTTTTTACTACCTAAATTTTTTGAGAAAAAGATTCCAACGTTTAATATTAATATAGAGTTAAAATCGTCCATTTTAAAAAGTTCATGAACTTAATTTAGCAATTCGAATTATTAAATTATATGATAGGTTTGGTCTTTAGAAAAAATGAAACCGAGAATAATAATACTAATATAGTTCATGTACAGTCACGATTTTTTAAAGTTAGGCTAACCCGTTGTAAATTATATTATGTTAACTGTTAACTGTATATTGAGTATTCAAAAAAAACTTTTATTCAGTATTCAAAATGTACAATTTGTGAAAAATTTCATAAAAATTCATTTTAACTTTTCTTTAAGTTCATGTAAAATTTTCACAGTTGAATGAAATAACATTTCCTGTGAATCATTATTTCTCAATATATATTCGGCTTTTATTTGGTCAACATATTGTTCAGTTGAGTGGTTTGTCCAAGAAAGCCATGTTTTATCATCAATAGTCATCTGATTCCTGTTTTCGATTCGTTGCCTTCGTATATCTTCATTAGCAATTAATTTAAGAATGATAAACCCTTGAGCTGCTAATTCATCTCTTTCAAAGGGATATCGTATACCTTCAATTATACAAGTTTTATTTATATTTTTAATTTCTTTCAGTACCTGTTTGGTCCAAACCAACTTATCAAATTCACGGAAAAAATCTCCTGTTGCCTGCATAAGTTCTCTTGTAGGCTGAAGGTCCAATTCGATTATAACTTTTTTGATAACCGATGAAAAACTAGTTACATAACCATCTTCTAAATCTTTAATGATCTTTGTTAAAGAAGACTTTCCAGATCCCATTTTTCCTGTTATTGCTATCTTCAAGTTTTCCATGTTTATCAATTTGAACTT
>DAHXPE010000106.1 GCA_027364495.1 Candidatus Heimdallarchaeota archaeon
TAAATTTTATTCCCTTTGTTTTAACAGGTTTGAAAGGAATTTTTAGTATTTTTGCAGTATTTAAAATTTCATAATCATCAGATATAAGGGTTATTTTTTCTGTATCTTTCATTTTATTCTCTTGCCAAGCGAGGGATAAAATAGATCGATCCTGATAAGATAAACGTTCAAAATTTCCGATTTCTTTACATCGTTCATTAATAAAGTTAACAGAATCTATATCAGCATCTTTTATTAGTAATTCTTTTGAGGATAACATGCTTTCTATTCGTAATTTAGAAATTTGGTCCTTAAATTCAGTAATTATATCAGAAGTTGTTAAAAAAATCTTATCCACAGGTGAATTGTTTTCAATAAAAGAAGTAACTACCTGCTGAACTGAAAGTAAAGCAGAAGTATCCAAGATATAGACATATTTCATTTTGTAATCTAGACGATTTATTTTACTCTGTAACTCTAACAGAATGGATTTTAATTTTATCCATTACTTTCCAGTATTCTACTTCGAAGGTTTTTCCTGCTTCAAAATTAGATTTAATTTTATTAGTTAATTCTTGATCAGTTGGAAAAAGAGCTTCAAAATATTCATATGTTTCGCTATCCATCAATTGAATGGAATTATCAAGAACATTGGTTACTGAAGCAAATTTTTTATCAATAACTGGTCTATTAACTCTTTTATCAACACTAGAGACAAATTCTCGTTTTTTACCGTCAAATAACCCTACCATAACCATTCTCGCCTTAGCAGCACCATGCTTACCAGGTTTGGAGTGATCAATGCTTTGTACTAGACAAATTTCATCAGAATTAGGATCAATAATATAATGGCCAGTCTTAATAGAGCCGACCTTAACTGGTTCAAAAGACATATAATGTTTTTTCCTTTAATTTTATTTAAAAATCTATTTTTATCTAAACTAATGTAATCTAAAGTTAGAATAGCTAGATTAAAGTTTAAGATTTAATATGATGATTTATAATGAAATCTCTTTGTTCCATTATAATTTTAACTATCTATTTAACCAATATAAAATCTTGTTAAAAGATTTTATGAAAAATAAATGAAAAAGCTATTTTAATTTTTTAAAATCAATGAAATCAATTTTTTCAATTTCAACAAAGAAACTAAGATGAAATTGCCTTGGATTTTTAAATTTATAATTCCTTAAAGAACATTTGTCAGCCAAAACAAATAAACGAAGTTTAAAATTTAAACTCACTTATTAAAAATACTATTTTTAGAATTTTTTCTTCTCAAGCGTGTCTAATAAAAACAAACTTTCTATCAAGGAGGAACTTTACAGTATAACCAATAATAAGTCCAATTAAACCCCCAAATAAATACCAATTACCGGATAAAAATACTTTGAAAGTAAATTCAAAACCCCAAAATATCATAGTAGTAAATATAGCAAAACTAAAGTAAAGTGATATTTGCTTGCTGGTTTTTTGAATTTCTTCTTTTCTGTTTTCTAAAAGTTTTTCCTCAAAAACTACAAATTTATCAACTACAAATTTGAAAAGAAAGCCAATAACAGTTCCAAATCCTAAAGCAATTAGAAACCAATATTCAAAATTCAAAAATTTGGTATTTGCAAAATTAGGGAGAAAAAATACAAGTAAAACACGCATCAGATATTGTGATACTAAGTTTAAAACTATCGAGATTGCTGCGAAAGACATGTAAATAAGATATTGGTTTGTAGATGTTCTCATAAATTCAATTCAGCTCAAAGAGTGATTTAAGAGTTAATTAATGATAAAAATATTTAATCAGTTGACCTAAACCAAGATCATTCCAGAATAAAGATATAAAAGTTAGGACAGCAACAAAGAAACCGTTTATAATAATTTCTTTATCCAAGAATAATAATTCAGCTCGTCTGATTTTTTGACTGCCAGATACTTCTAAATATATTAAACGCATTAAAATTAATGTAACGATTGGTAAGGTGAGTAACATGATATATGGATTTTGGAATTTTGTATATGGATTTTTGAATCTATTGAAATTAATGACTGAATCTACAACATAGATTGAATATGAAACAAGTAAGGTACCTGTTACAATTAATATATAAAAATCTAAAATTTGATTCGTATAAACTTCAAAAACCTTTTTATGCTTAGAAGCATTTTCCTGCAATAAAAACAGATCGCCTTTTCTTTTAGATAAAGCTAGAAACATAGCAAATAAAAATCCTAGAACGAATAACCATGGAGACAAATTTACAGAAATGATAACCACTCCTACTAAAGCCCGCCATACATAATTTAATGATATAAATATAACATCATAAAAAGCTCTATTTTTAAAATAAAATGAATAAAGTTGGCTAGTAGAGAAAATAACAATTAATAATAAGATTAATAAGAATTTTTCTCTTAAATCGATTTTTAACAAAGCAATAAGTTCGAAAATGACTAACAATAAAAGAAAAATAATAAAAATTGCTTCAATTTTACCTACATCACCAGAAGCTAAAGGTCGAAATTTTTTTTCAGGATGGTTCTGATCAGCTTGAATATCTCTCCAATCGTTAATTATATAACTAATTGAGAAAACAAAAGATAAAATAACAAAGCCAACAATCAATGTGCCATACAGATTAAAATCAAAGAGTTCACCACTAAAAATAATACCTAAAAGTATTAATAAATTCTTATAGTATTGCTGCGGTCTTAATAGTTTAATGTAACTGGCTAATTTTGACATAATTTTTTAAAATAGAAAAGAAATTTAAATATTCTATAAATTTCTAATCTAAGTGTAAAATGTATGAAATCAACATTAAAGCAAAATTTTGATAAATATGAACTTTTAGTTACACCTGTTCTTCTCATTCTTCTTTTGATATTGATAATAATTTACATTCCTCAACTAGTCATAATAGAAAATTTAAATCAAGTTTTCCTCTTACCATTAGCTCTAGGAATTGTTTCTGGAATTATAATTAATGTTTTAATGGACAAATATTGGAAAAAGGTCTCACAAGAGAATATTTCATCATTTCTGACAATGCCAGCTTTACTTTTAATTCTTTTATCAGTTATTGCGTCTGTAATAGCAACCTATGATGTTTATGCTTCATTTTTGTTATTAGGGTTTGGATTGGGAAATATGTCTTCAATAATATCCTTAACAAGTTTAATAGTTTATTTCAGAACTTATTTTAATAAGAATTAAGATTTATTGTTACGAAGAATTATCCTTGCATCAACCACGACAACACGTTCATCAGTGATGATAATAGGATTTAAATCGGTTTCGGAAATAAACTTGGAATTTTCTTCAATAAAATTTGATAATTTAAGTAAAGTAGCAATCAATTCTTTTTTATTTACTTTTTTACCGCGTAATCCATTTAATATTTTAGCAAATTTAATTTCATTAATCATTGACTCGATTTCTAATTTAGTAGCAGGAATTAATCTGAAAGAAACATCTTTAACCAACTCTACGAAAATACCTCCTAAGCCAAACATCAGACATTGACCAAAAGTAGGATCATTGACAACACCAGCAATAAGTTCAATACCATCTGGAATTTGTTCTTCGAGAAGAACGCCTTGAATGTCATAGTTAGGAAATTTCACTTTTAAAGAAGTGGTCATAGAAATAAAACCACTAATAACATCCTGAGTGTTTGTTAAATTAAGTAAAACACCGCCAACATCTGTTTTATGAGTAATTTGAGGCGATACAATTTTGATAACTAATGGAAATGTAAGATTTTCACAAGCAGTTTGAATCTGATCTTTATTGGAGATAAAAACTGACTTATTAACAGGAAAACCGTATTTGGAAAGAATATCTTTCGACTCATTGACCGTTAGAATAAAATGATCATTTTCTAAATAATTAGAAAAAAGATTGCTCATATTTAAAGATAAAGACTTTGGTTTAAATTTCTATATTTCCATGTTTTCTAAAATTTTACCTATTTCATCAGCTGTTTTCTTCATATCAAAAAATAATAAACCAATTTTAAGACTTTTTTTAGCAGTGACGGTGAGAACAGCCTTAGTACCAGCACTAATAGTAATTAAATTACCCTTAGGACCTTCAACGAGAATTCTATCCAATTCTTGATAACCGACTTCTAACATAGCACGCTCACCGAGAGCAAGCATAGCAGCAGTCATGGCAGCGACTCTGGTTGCATCAGCACCACCTGGTAAATTTTCAGGATAAGAAGAAATGGGAAGTCCCTCAACACTAACAACTGCTGTTATTTCAATACCAGGTAGTTTGTCGTAGAACTTCTTGAGCTCATCAATTACTGCCGGAATAGGTTCTCCAAAGGTAAACAAATATGGTTCCTCTAAACTAAATTCTCATATTTATAATGGTATAGAATTAGTACAATTTCCTATTTACTTTAATTTTGAGTATTTTTTTTAATAATAAATAATTAATTTAGCCGTTTTTAAAAATTATTTATTAATTGGTTTAATTTGTAGTTTAGGTTTTGAATGTTTTGAAAATCATACTATTTATTTATAAATCTGAATTCTAAATTTTAGGTAATTCATCTTTTTTTACGGTCATTATTAAATTTATTCTAGAATAATTCATTTGTTATCTTTACATCGTAACTGACTTGGTAAACTAATTTCTATTTATATAGAAAAAAGGTATTATTTCTTTATTTTTTCCCCTTAACAACCTTACTGAAGTATGTAAATTAATTTTTAGTTTTTGTTTTAGTAAATTTAGTATATACCTTATGGTTCTGGATCACCATATTGTAAGGGTTTTGTCCTATATTTTGGATGGAAAGCTTTTCTTTCTTTTGGTGGTATACGAACTAAGCTATCTTCATCGAATATTGTAAGCAACTGCCAGCCCAATTCTAAGGTATCAAGAATTGATCTATCCTCATAGGGACCTTGAGATAAGAATTTTGATTCAAATTCATAAGTAAATTCTAAAACTTTATTATCCTCTTGAGACAAAGCTTCTTCACCAACAACAGCTGCCAATGCACGTAATTCTTGACCTTTTGCATAACCTGCAAATAATTGATCTGCTAATGATTTATGACAGGCGTGTGTTTGAACAGGACCTATTCCTTCACGCATTAATCGACTAAGTGATCTTAGTGGCTGTATAGGTGGATAAACATTTTTTCTGTCAAGATTTCTTTCGACAATTAACTGTCCTTCGGTAATATATCCAGATAAATCTGGTATAGGATGTGTTAAATCATCAGATGTCATGGTTAAGATAGGAATTTGGGTTATTGTTCCATTTCTTCCTTTAATTCTTCCGGCTCTTTCATAGATTGTAGCAAGATCAGTATATAGATAACCAGGATAGCCTCTTCTTCCAGGTACTTCCTGTCGCGCTGCGCTTATTTCTCGAAGACTTTCTGCATAATTGGTCATGTCTGTTAATATTACCAATAAGTGATAGTCATATTCATATGCCAGATATTCTGCTGCAGTGAGTGCCATTCTTGGTGTTACTAATCTTTCGACAGCTGGTTGATCAGCAGTATTCAAGAAAAGTACCACTTTTTCCAAAGCGCCTGTTCTTTCAAAATCTTCTCTAAAAAAACGCGCTTCTTCGGCTGTTATGCCAATTGCCGCGAAAACAACCGCAAAATCTTCTTCTTTACCTAAAACTTTTGCTTGTCTTGCTATTTGTGCAGCAATTTGGTTATGAGGTAAGCCTGAACCAGAAAATAATGGTAATTTTTGTCCACGAACAAGTGTATTTAATCCATCGATACTTGAAATTCCGGTTTGAATAAATTCTTTTGGATATTCTCTTGAATAAGGGTTAATTGGGGCTCCAACTGTATCTACATATTCTTCAGCAAAGATCGCAGGGCCGCCATCAATGGTCTTTCCTGCACCTGAAAAGACTCGTCCAATCATATCTTGTGAACAAGCTAGCTTAATTGTGTCACCTAAAAATCTGACAGTTGTTTTATTAGTATCAAGACCCTGAGTCCCTTCAAAAACTTGAACAACAGCCATATCACTAGCTACTTCTAGCACCTGTCCACTTCTTCTAAAACCAGATGGATCTTCTATAGTGACAATTTCACCATATGAAATATTTTTTGTTTTCTTTACAAAAAGTAAGGGACCAGATACTGAATCAACAGTTTGATAAGTAATTGTAGCAGAAGCTTTTTCCATTATAAATCCTCTAAATTAACTTTCAAATGTTATTTAAGTTACCACATATTCCTTTCAAAGAATTTTAATTACAACAAAAGGTTTTGATTCTTCTAACTTAAAAAATAACATTTTTTAGTCGATATAATCCTATAATTTTTTCGTTTTTATGAGTCTTATTTAACCTTTTATTGACAAAAATATGATTTTTGAGCAATATTTAGAAAGGTTAAAATTAACATTAGATCTATTATTTAGAGCTAAATATTATAAATTAAGGTAAATAATCATGTTCATCAATGCAATAGGAAAAATCAAATTTATCGGATATGCATAATGATGACTGATTCAAACCCTCAAAATTTTTAAAAATAATAAAATTTAAGTGAATAATAATATTATATTAACATAAAATACTTAAACGGATTAATTATCCTAGCTTATTCGGAGATTATTTTTAAAATGTCAAGTTCAACCAATCTCGTAGTCGTTGCAGCTTTTGATGATAAAAGAGGTCCAGTTCCTGTTTTTTCTACTGTATCAGATGTCATTGCAAACAAAGTTGCTATTAAATCTATTGTCAGTACACTTAGTGCAAGGGAAGATAATAAAGAAAAAGTTGAAGGCGAAGCAATCATCCCTTTTCCTGATGAGGAACTTCTAGGTTTTATCTATTATGTTAGTCTTGATCAAAAAACAGAAACAGGCGATTATAGAGTTATTTCGTTGACTTATTTAGCACCTACATCCACAGCAAATAATTTATATTCAAATGCTGCTAATCTTTCAACCGAAGCTAGACAAATAGGATTAGAAATTAATTCAAAATATATTTATGGACAACCCTTTTCGCCTGGCCTCCAAGCTCTTGTCAAAGGATGGGGAACGCAACAAGTTGTTCCGGAAGTTGTACCGACTCCGGCTGCACCTATTACACCTAAGCATTTAAGTCTAAGCGATTTGTATACCTTTTTTTCACCTAAAAAGAATGATGATCCGCTTGGCTATTTAATTTTAGCTTTTTTTCAGGAAATACCAGTTGTCTTATCAGGACCAGATCCACAGCATATAATTGACTTTGCAAATCTGTTTCAAGAATTATATCATGTCAAAGAATTAAGAATTGAGCTTAATTTACCTGGCAGTGCAAAGTACAGCCAACATAAAATCTCTAAAATTTTAAGGGCGGATTTAGTTCTTTTAACGGAATCCCAATTTAGGAAAAGTTTCTTTTCGAGGGATCCTATCGTTATTGTTACCATGGATCAAGAATTAAAAACTCCTTATCATAATTTTGAAGAAAAGGATATTCGTAGAGTAAGTGAATGGATTAAAAAGAGTCGTGATAAGTCACAAAAAGATTTAATGATGGCTTCTCAAGTTATTCGGTCAGAATTGGATCAAGCAAATGATCGATTAAAACAATTAATTTATTTAGCTAATTCTAATCGTGAAAGCTCAATGAAAGAAATTTCATCTATTATGAATTCTGATAAAGACGAAATAGAATTTTTGGGACGAATTGCCTTAAGATCAAGAAAAGTCACCGCTGTACAATTAAATAAATTGTTAAAAACTGATGTTTTTGAAGATTATAAAGACAAAATAAAAGAATCTATTGGAATGATTAATTTATAACTTTTTCTACTTATTCAAATATACTTTTCCCTGCATCTTAATAATTTTTGATTTTGGTTATCAATGGAGGTTGTAAATGCTCAGAATTTTTCAATTCTTTAATTTAATTTTTCTTTTTGGTTTAAGAAGAAGTTTTTTTGAAAATTTTACATTACTTTGATTTCCTCAAAACTATAAATATTCGTAAAAAAATAATAAATTAGTTTACTAATTAAATTAAACGTATTAAAAACAATAAGGGGCTCGTAGTTCAGTGGTAGAACGCCTGATTCGCATTCAGGAGGTCCCGCGTTCAATTCGCGGTGAGTCCACTTTTTCTTTCTAAAAAAACATTTCCAAGTAATGACAAGACATAATATAGTTAAAATTTTGTTCTCATTGTAGGAATGAATTTTTCTTATTATTCCTAAAAGAAGTATTTGGTTTCCAATCGTGAGTG
>DAHXPE010000127.1 GCA_027364495.1 Candidatus Heimdallarchaeota archaeon
TGGGTATAAGATTGATACAAGAGAAGAAACGTCTAGCAATGGTATGTAGAATACTATGGACAGGAGGTGTTGCTTTAGTAGCAATTGAGCAACAAAAGGCTTTATTGCACAAGTCAATGTTACGTTTAGCCATAATCTCCAATTGATTTGGAGAGAGATTATTTGCAAATTTAAATGCAGTAATTGTATTTTCTAACAGAGGTTCAGCAACCAAAAACCCATTTACCTTGTCTTGAATCAACTCAGAAAGACCAATTCCTTTGTTTGCAAAAGGGATTAATCCGTAACTCATAGATTCTAATGCACCCATTCCTGGACCACGTTCATTATATCCCAATCTAATATAAAAATGAGCTGAAGAAATCAATTCTAGCTTTTCTTTTTCGTCAACGCTTCCCGTAACTTTTAGATTTTTAATAACTCTTGTTTTTTCAATAAAACTCTTCATCTCATCTTTTATAGTCCATGTACCTGCAACAACAAAATCAAGCTCCGGTAAAGCTATAGCAAGATCTGCATAAAAATCTGGATGTCTACCTTTATCCCACAATGTCAAAGATAATACTACTTTTCGCTGATCGAAAAATTTTTTATTATTACTTCTTTCTACTAGTACTGGCTTGGGAAAACCAATTCTGACCAAAAACGTGTCTCTTTTAAATTTCTTCACAATATTATAATTGTACTCACTAGTAGTTACAACGGCAGGTGCTAAAATAATTGTGAAAATATCGTATATCCATGCCATAACGGCGAAAATACTGTATTTTTTCATACCTGGAGGGGGCCGGAAAAATTCGTGCAACTGAACTACATATTTTATCCCTTTTATTCTATAATAAAAGCCCATTAAGGCTGACCATTGATCATGAAAGAGAATTTCGTCATAATTTTTAAGGATCTTTCTTGAATCAAAGATGTAATCCAAGTCAACAGTCGCCTCACCGCCTCTATGACCAGCAAATTTTTTTGTCAACGTGGACAAAATTCTTCTAGTTAACCCATTGTATTGATTCTGTTTGTTCAAAATCTGAGTACGACCTGGTGTTTCATATAAAGAGTTTGCATCTCTCAAAAAAAACAGATCTGAATTATATCCTTCCAACAATAAAGCCTTTTGTTGCTCAATTGCTACTAAAGCAACACCTCCTGTCCATAGTATTCTACATACCATTGCTAGACGTTTCTTCTCTTGTATCAATCTTATACCCATATCGCAATAAGTTAAAAGATTTATTTGTCTCTTAACATTGATAAAACAAAACTAAAATAATTAATCTTATTAAAAAATACGAGGTCTTTTTCTATTTTACTTATTCCATTAGATACTCGATTATTTTTCATTTCACTTTTTATTTAACTATTTTATTCTTTCCAAAATAATTCTCTAAGACGATATAATACATTGAAACCAACAAGAAACTATAAGTGATGAATTAGTTAGATCCTTTGATTATAATATATAACTTCTCAATATTTGCAAAAAGATATTAGATGGATATATTAATCAAAACATCTCACAAATTGTGCAAAAATATTCGAATTTCGCTTAATTTTCAAAATGGAAAATACTCAACAAAAACGATAGGAATAAGTTTCTGTCATTTGAACAATTAATAAGTTATGTTGAAGAATGATTTGCATCAAAACTAATTACCATGTTCCTTCGCCATTTTGGTATAAAAAGAACTGATCTGATTTTCAAAAATCGCCCTTGAAAAAACTTTGCTTCTAATTATACCTTTATTAAATAAAATCTCAAAATCATTTAAAGCGTTCTCAATACTCATTAGTGAGTTTTTGATATCAGGCTGTATAAATATTGCGGCATCTCCACAAACTTCCCTTGTGATACCTAAATCTGAAGTAACAATAGGAAGACCGATTGCCATAGCTTCAATTAAAGGGTATCCAAACCCTTCATCCAATGTTGGAAAAAATAAGACATCTGCCATGTTGTAAAATTCATTAACTTCTTTATAAGTTAAATTTTGAAAACTTATTGTGTTGGGTAAAGATGATCCTACCCTTACCATGATATATTTATTATTTAATTCACTTGCAACT
>DAHXPE010000156.1 GCA_027364495.1 Candidatus Heimdallarchaeota archaeon
TGTTAAAAAAATGATTATGAATATCAATAATCTGGTGATCTGACGAATTAGACATAATAAAGCCTTAAGTTATCAAATCACCATAGTTATAAAAATAATTAGATTAGTTTATTTTTACCATATTTTCTAACATCTAATATTCGTGTTGAAATATCAAAGATTCTATGTCAATGATTTAACTTTGAATTTTTCGTAAATTTCTGATGGAAAATTGACTCCATATTCATCTATTGTAGTTCCATCAGGTAAAGGAATACTAAATCTACCCCAACTTTTTAATGTAATGAAAGAATTATATTTAACTTCAAATTTACTATGTAAAGAATTTAAATATTTAATAAATGCAGATATATAATTATCAGGCATTGCAACATAAGCATAAATTAGATTTTCACCTATAAATACAGCTGAGATTGGAAGTTCAAGAAAATATGGTAAAAATAAACTAATCTAATTATTTTTATAACTATGGTGATTTGATAACTTAAGGCTTTATTATGTCTAATTCGTCAGATCACCAGATTATTGATATTCATAATCATTTTTTTAACAAGAATACAATTGATGCTTTTAGTAAAATCATGCCCAAACAATTTTCTGATCGTTTTGCTAAGTCTAATCCTGAAAGAGCAAAAGCTTTTGAAAATTTACCTGGTCCAGAAGGTAGGGCTCAACAAATGCTTGATGATATGCATGCTAAAAAGATCAGTCAAATATTACCAATGACTTTTCCTACTGATCAGGAATCTGGTTTTACTATCCATAATTTGTATCCTAAAGAATTTCCTGGTACTGTTCCTTTTCTTCATCCTGAATTGCAACCTGATCCGGCTGTTTTAGATGATTGGAAAGACAAAGGAGCTGTTGCAATTAAATTTTATCCTGCTCAGTGGAGTTTCGGCTTTAACGATGAACGAATCGAAAAATACCTAGATAAAATTCGGGATTTAGGTCTAGGCATATTAATTCATTTTGGTGTTGTTAAAGGTGGTAATATGAGAGGTACCTGGCCGGCTCATCCTTTAGAACTTAAACCATGTCTGAGAAATCCTAAATTTGAAGATTTAAAATATATTGTGTGTCATTTTGGGGCCGGTTATTTAGAAGATGTTCTTATTATGGCTTATGGCTACCCTAAAAATCTTGCTGTGGACACCTCCGGATCCAATGATTGGCTATTCAATAGTCATTGGCCAGATTTGACCTTTGTCTTTCAACGATCTATTGAGGCATTAGGTTCTGAAAATATTTATTTCGGGACCGATTCAAATTTTCAACTCTTGCGTCAAAATGTCATAGACAGACAATTGGGTATTTTAGAGGACCTTGTGACCAAGAAAATAATAACTGATGATGATCGCTGGAATATTCTCGGTGGAAATACTAAAAAATATATTCTAAAAGGAAAAACTGAATAAAAAGGTCGTATAATCGTATGATTGATGAAAAAATTATTGATTATTCAATTAAAATGACTAAACCTGTTTCTGATCAATTAGCTGGAATTCAAAAAGAAACTTATGAGAAAATGGAATCAGCAGGAATGTTGAGTGGAGCTGTGCATGCTAATCTTTTTCACATTCTTTGCAAATCAATTCAGGCTAAAAATGCTCTTGAGATTGGGACATTCACTGGTTATTCAGCATTAGCTGTTGCGGAAGCATTACCAACAGATGGAAAAGTAATTGCGTGTGATATTGATAATGGTGAGGCACAGGACATAGCACGTAAATATTGGTCTCAAAGTGAGCATGGTTCGAAAATAGAGTTAAAAGTAGGCAATGCTTTAGATACCATACCAACCTTAAAGCAGCAATTTGATTTTGTTTTTATTGATGCCGATAAAGCCAGTTATAAAAAATATTATGAACTGGTTCTACCAAAGGTACGTTCAGGTGGATTGATCGTAGCAGATAATGTATTGAGAAATGGAGATGTACTATCAAAGAAACCATCAGAGTCAACAAAAGCAATTATGGATTTTAATGAATTTGTTTTGCAGGATCCTAGAGTTGAAAACGTTCTTTTAACAGTTCGAGATGGCATTACCATAATACGAAAACTTCAATCCTACTATCAATACCAAAACGTAGTTGCTTAAATTACATTTTTTATTTTTTTTTACAGTTTTAATTTAACAAGTGAACAAGATGGTAAATAAAAAAATTTTTGTAAATACATTCTTAAATGCGATACCAACCATACTGGAAAATTCATTTCAGAAATTGTTTAGCAAAGTTAAAGATTGAAGAGAAAAAAGATAGAACTCGTTCATAAAAAAAAGATTGATTAAGTAAAAAGAAATTTATAAGTTAACAAAAACTATTAAATAAAAATTATTTAATGTATAATGAAAATAAAAAATCTTTTCTTCTTAAACAGAAAAGAAAAAATTTGATAAGTTTATAATCATTGGAATACCAAGGATAAACAGCCTTTTCAAAAATGGAAATGAATAAATTCAATAAAAAAACTTACTAAAAAATGTGATTTGAATTTAGGTAAAAAATCATGGCAATACTAACCAAAATAGTGCTGATGGGCGATGGTGCAGTAGGGAAAACATCACTAAGAAATTCTTTTATGGGTGAGCGATTTACTGGAGATTATTTAATGACTGTGGGTGCAGATTTCAGTTTGAAAGAATATCCTGTGACTGTTCAAGGGAAAAAATTCGATATTAAATTCCAAATTTGGGATCTGGCCGGACAGCAACGATTCGAAATGGTACGAGCAGCATTTTACAATGGTACAGTTGGCGGTGTATTGGTATATGATATAACCAGACCAGAATCCTTTGAAAACACTATTAAATGGTTACTAGAATTAGGTAAAAATGCCAATGTTCGAGGAAATCCACCACCAGTCGTATTACTAGGGAATAAGTCTGATTTACGTGATAAAGTTGATAATTCAGTTAGTAGAGATCAGGGACAGTTATTAGCAAAAACCTTACCACAATATTATTGTAATAATAAATTTGAAATACCTTTTTTTGAAACATCAGCGGTAAATGGTCAAAATGTAGATGCAGCATTTAAAACGCTTGGTGAACAGATTATACAAGTGACTAAATTTAAAACAGCGACTCCAACCTAAAAATAGATCTGTTTTTCAAAATCTTTCTATTAAAAATCATCTTAGTTAATTATCATTATAATTAAACTTTCTATTTCTTCAAGTCATTTGAAAAAATGCTGATTACTTCAACTTAGCTAATAACTCTTTTTACAAATTTTTCTCTTTTATAATTTCAATTTTACTTATGATATCCTTTTTCAGATTGATTTATACTACTAATAACCGGTTTAACTTGATCAAATATTTATTACCTTGAGTAAAAGTTCAAATGACTAAAATTATAATTAAATACAATGAAAAAGCAATTTTATGATTTTCGAAACTTTTATTTGTTGATGTATGAGTATATACTTGTGATGAAATTTATTAATCGTTATGCTGAAATAAACTTTTTAACAGAAAAAATAACTAGTCCATCAGCAGAACTACTTATTTTATATGGTAGAAGAAGAATTGGCAAAACAGAGTTAATTCAATATTTTTTGGAAAATAATACTAAAGGATTTTACTTTTTATCAAGACTTGAATCTCAATTTGATACCTTTAGACGATTTAACAACCAATTGTCAATGTACTTTGGCGATAATGCCTTACTTACTAATCCATTGACTAACTGGGATCAAATTTTTAATTATCTTTCAAAAATTTCAGTTAAAACAACAGTAATTGTCATTGATGAATTTCAATACATGATTGAACGGAATCCAGAAATTCTTTCCATAATGCAAGATTATTGGGATAGCAAATTACGTCTTACAAAGATAAAGTTAGTCTTACTTGGATCATCAATTAGTTTAATGGTAAAACACACGCTTGATTATGGATCACCAATCTACGGTCGTCGAACTGGGCAATGGCAAGTTGAAAGCCTTGCTCCGGAACATTTATTTTCTTTTTTTCCGAACTATAATATCCTGGATATTGTTGAGACTTATGGAGTAATTGACACAATTCCTGGATATTTAGCATTGTTCGATCCATCTCAATCTGTTATAGAAAATGTAAGTAAAAAAATTCTTTCTAAAGGTGAATTCTTATATGAAGAACCATTAATCTTATTACGAGAAGAATTACGTGATCCATCCAATTACACCTCAATACTTTCTGCAATAGCTGGTGGACTTAATTCATTTAATGAACTCTATCAGAAATCAGGTCTTGATAAGAGTTTATTATCAAAATATCTTTATATACTTGAACAACTTAATTTAATTGAAAAAATTTTTACCATTGAGGATTCATTCAAGAAAAAATTAAAAAGTAAGGGACTTTACAAGATCAAAGACAATTTCATCGATTTCTGGTTCAGGTTTGTCTACCTTAATCAGCAATTACTTGAATTAAATAAGAAAAAAGAAGTAATAGAAATAATACAAAGAGACTTTTCAACTTATATGGGTAATAAATTCGAACAATTCATTTTTGAAACACTTTTGACGAGACCGATTTTAAAATACAGTCAAATTGGCAAATGGTGGCAAAAAGATGTTGAAATAGATTTAATTGCTGAAAATGAAAAAACCCTGACAGCCACATTTATTGAATGTAAATGGCAAGAACAAGTGGATGCAAAAAGAATTATTCAACAATTAGAAAAAAAGGCTGAAAATTATTCATGGAACAAAAATAATAGAATAAATAATTTTATGATTTTTGCAAAGTCTTTTAAATCAAAAACGGTGGTTAATCTTAATGAAAAAATCTTTTTGTATGATGTTCATGACGTTGAAACGTTATTTAGAAGTAAACAATAAATCTTTTTAAAAAAAAAAAATCGAAATATTTTAACGGGGTTAGGACTGAATGAACTATGAG
>DAHXPE010000157.1 GCA_027364495.1 Candidatus Heimdallarchaeota archaeon
TTCATAGTGGTTGATTCTCCACCTGGTAATATAAATCGATCAACCTCAGCAATATGTTCTGGATATAATACTTCTTTAATAGAAAGATTTGGATTTATTGATTTTATTTTCATTTCATGCTCTAAAAAGTCCCCTTGAAGTGAAAGAATTCCTATTGTTTCCGCCACTTTATTCACCTCCACGTTGACTCATTCGTAATTCAATTGTTTTCAAGTCCATACCATACATTGATTTATTCTCATCAATCATAGTTTGTGCCTTTGTGACTATTTCGGGATTGTCCCAATATGCAGTTGCTAAAACAATTGCTTTTGCTCTTTCTAATGGATCATCACTTTTAAAAATCCCTGAACCTACAAAAACACCATCACAACCAAGTGCCATTAGTTGAGATGCATCGGCTGGGGTTGCTATTCCACCAGCTGCAAAATTAACAATAGGTAATCGACCTAGACGACCTGTTCTAATTACAGTATTTATTGAAACCTTTAGTTCACGGCTTTTTAAAACAATTTCTTGATAATCTTCTTGCATAACAAGTATTTTAATTTGATTTATTTCATTCATCAACACACGGATATGTCGTATTGCCTCGGCGACATTTCCAGTACCAGGTTCTCCTTTTGTTCTAATCATTGATGAACCTTCTTCATAACGTCGTAATGCCTCACCTAGATTTTTAGCTCCATTGACAAAAGGAAGAGTATAGGGCCATTTCCAAATGTATCTTTCTTCATCCGCAGGAGTTAAAACTTCAGATTCATCAATCATATCTACTCCAGTTGTTTCAAGTACGGATGCTTCAGCGGAGTGTCCGATTCGACATTTCGCAAAAACTGGTATTGTTGTATTTTCCATAATTTCCTTTATTCGAGAAATACTTGCTGGTCGGGCAACACCACCATGTTTCCTTATATCTGCTGGTAATTTATCTAATACCATCACGCCAACTGCACCTGCTTCTTCTGCAATCTGTGCTTCTTTTACGGTCGTAACATCCATTATTACACCTCTTTTGGTCATGGCAGCAAAGCCCCTTTTAATTATTGATGTCCCAAAAATAGTTGAATTTGATTTATTAATTTTTTTCAATTCAAATTTTTCATATTCTAAATCCAAAAACGTTAGAATCACCTAATAAAAAGATCTTTATCACTATTTATAAAATATTTAACATAGCAATGTTTTAATAATTTAAAAATTTTATTCTCTCAAAGAAATAAAAGCATGAGGATGGAGAATATTTAATATGTTATTATTAAAAAGAAGCTGCAAAGTATCACAAAGACCTAAACCAGTCATGTATAAAGTCTATCCATGAGGAGAAAGTGATCAAACAGCATTCCTAGCATTTATTGAAAAGGTTAAGACTAGACAAGATTTGAAACATTAAATAATTTCTTTCGACGCAGGATGTTATTCTATTATAAAAATAGAACAACTGGAGACAGAAGGTTTCAAGTATGTTTACATTTCTGATATTTCATCTTATCCCCTAGAAGTCACTCCATAACAATTCAGTTATAGGCAGAATTCCTCGAAAAAGAGGTTCAAATTCAAAAAGAGAATTAAAAAAATTAGTCATCATGACTAATCTTCCATCTGCAACATCTAATATGGATCATAATGAATATTGTTCAAAAAGATGGTCAATAGAGCAAATAAATTGTTATATTAAGTGCACCTTTGAAATTTACTCTGTATATCACCGAAAACAGCAACGATATGTTCACATATCTTTCTAGTTTTTTTAGGTTATTTTCATCTCACACATCTGACAATGCAAAAGGAAATAAATTACCATAGAAAAAAAATATTTGATATTTCTTCGAAATTGAGGATAAAATTTAATCAAATCGAAGAAACAAAGTTGAAGATGCAGAATATATTAAATTTGAGGATGAATTAAAATATATAAAGTAAGAATAGAAATAAAAACTCGTATTGATAATACAATTTTAGTTAATTTCAAGTTATTCTGAAAACGAAATCAATATTTATAAGTGCATTAAATTAGGAATAATAAATAATTTACTTACCATTAAATCATTACATATATAATTAATTAATTATTAAAGTGTTTGAAATGCATGATGTTTTAAATGGCCTCTGGATAATTAATCCCAATGGCCTTTGTCTGTTACATCGAAATTTTGAAGAAACTCACCAACTAATTGATGAAACTATGTTTTCGGGTTTCTTGACTGCTATTTTATCCTTCACTCAAGATTTAGTCAAGGATAGTATTGAAAAAATATCAATGGGTGAACGTGATATCTATTATTCTTCTTTTGGAACCTTTGCCGTCGCATTATCTGTAAATAAATTCAAAAAAGCGAAGAATCTCCAAGACTATATTAACAAAGTTGGTTCAATGTTTCAAATGGAATATGGGAACTTTCTTAAACAAACCACACTCGTTGATATAACTCTTTTTGAACCTTTTGGTAATAAGATTGATCAAATTTTTGGAATAACAGGCCATGCAATGTTAGCTAGCAGGAATGAGCTTTTAGAAATTCTTACAAAACTCAAAAATGGTGAGATAGATGAAGGTTCGGCAATTGAAAAACTTACAACGATTTACAACACCTTGGATGACAAGAATAAAAAATTTATGAAAGAAGCATTGAAAGATGTCGAGGATATTTTTAAAAAATCTTCAATTCTATCTGATGATCAAAAAAAACAATTCCAATCTATTATTAAAGAAGTTGGTGCTCAAATCAAAGCTGAAAAATGGTTTACTAGTTTTTAATTTTCATTATAAGAATAAGAAATTCATCGAGCAATTAGTTCCGTGCCTCTTCTTCTGTTTTATTTTTACTTTTTTATTTAGCTTTATTTGCTTTTTTTTCATTCATATTTCGCTTATACCCACATTACAAAATTTTTTATGATTAGGTAATTTCCCTCTATACTTAAATGAAATTTATTAAAATTTGATCAAATTTAAGCGAATTACATCTTAGAGGAAAAATCTATGACTCTTAATTATAAAATGAAGTTTCTTAGTCTTGGAACTGAATTAGAAGAAATTAAAGGTGTTGTAAATCGTTGTAAGTTTTTCAATTGCCGAACCTTCATCTATCTCACCATTTTTGAGTTTTGTAAGAATTTCTAAAAGCTCATTCCTGCTA
>DAHXPE010000160.1 GCA_027364495.1 Candidatus Heimdallarchaeota archaeon
TAAAGATAAGAAACATAAATCAAAGCACTAATTTGATAATAAATTATGAAAAATGAAATGTAAAGTTTGTAATAGTACTAAAATTAGGGTCCACTATAAAGGCAAAATCAGATATGGTAAATTTGGGCAGTACATAAATAATCAACGCATATACTTATGTGAGAATTGCCATACTCAATTTTTCTCCAATTCAAAAATTGATTATACTGATAGTTCGTACAGAACACTTATTCAAACGAATAGTAATAAAGAAACATATTATGCAAATCAAGATAAGGAACAATTAGATAATATTGAAGTAATAGGTTTTGAAAATCTGAGGGGGAAGACTATTGCAGATGTTGGCTGTGGTGCTGGATCATTCTTAGATGTTGTCCGAGGATTTACGAAAGAACAAATTGCTATCGAACCATATTTAGATTATCAAAGTGCTTTATCAAATAAAGGCTATAGGGTATTTGATTTTGCGCAAAATGTTGATAATATTTATATGCGCAAAGTTGATATTGTAACATCTTTTGCTGTTATAGAGCATGTAGAGGATCCAAAACAGTTTTTAAGTGATATGAAACGACTAGTGGCAGATGGGGGTTACATATTGATTTCTACGCCAAATTCGGACGATTGGATGTTGGATTTACTTCCTGAGACTTATAAATCATTTTTTTACCGATATGTTCATAATTGGTATTTTAATAAAAAATCTTTAGAATATCTGGCAAATGAATTGAATTTCAAAAAGATTGAATTTATATTTAAGCAAAAATATGATTTATCAAATTTATTGTTATGGTTAAGGGATAAAAAGCCTTCAGGGCTAGGAACAGTAAACACTCTCGATGAAATAAATTGTTCTTATAAGAAAGTTATTGAGAAACAAGGGATATCAAATTATTTGTATGCTAAACTTTATGTATAGGAGGACTAAAAATGTTTAAAGTAAAAGTTTATGGCGCTGGTTCAATTGGGAACCATTTAACTTATGCCTGTCGTAATAAAGGATGGGATGTTACTATCTGTGATAATGATGATAAGGCACTGGAAAGAACAAAAAATGATATTTATCCAGCGAGATATGGTGCTTGGGATGACAGCATTAAGCTCATTAATACAAAAGTTCTTGATAATGGAAAATATGATTTAGTTATTATAGGAACCCCACCTGAAACTCACGCATCAATAGCATTGGATTTACTAAATTCAAATCCACCTAAAGTTATTCATTTGGAGAAACCGATGCTAACTCCTGATTTAAAAAATGCTGACAAATTATTAAACCTTGCGAAAAAAACTGGCACGACTATATTGGTAGGCTATAATCACACATTAACAAATAATACATTAAAAGCAGAACAACTTTTAATGGATGGAATAGTTGGCAAACTATTAACGATAACATCTATGACAAGAGAGCACTGGGGTGGAATATTTTCAGCGCATCCATGGCTTAAAGGCCCAGAAGACTCATATTTAGGATATTATACTAAAGGAGGTGGGGCTTGTTCAGAACACTCACATGCTATTAATATTTGGCAACATTTTGCACATTTAATGAAGCTTGGACGGATAGTAAAAGTTACTGCTAATTTAAATATCGTAAAAAATGGGAAAGCAGAATATGATGATTTGTGTTTTATTAATGTCGTAACAGAAAACGGGATCGTTGGAAATATAATACAAGATGTTGTCACTGCTCCTACACAAAAAAACATGAGAATTCAAGGTAGTAAGGGATTCTTGGAATGGCACGTTGGTTACAAAAGTGGTTATGACGCAGTAATATTTGGTGATGCAAAAAAACAAGAAGAAATCTTGATTAAAAAAACAAGACCTGATGACTTTAAAGGCGAGATTGATCATATAGAAGAAATCTTAAAAGGAGAAAGTATAGATAATTCTCCAATTTCAATAGAAAGAGGACTTGAAACAATGATGGTCATTGCAGCATCATTCAGATCTCATAAAGAAAAAAGGGAGGTTACAATCGATTATTCTAGCGGTTATTCATTATCGTCAATTCATTAAAATACAAGATTATGAAAAAGTTTGATTTCAAGAATTTATTTATTTATGACTTAGCGAATAATCATCAGGGGGACGTTCAACATGGTTGTAAAATTATTGAACAAATTGGAAGAGTTACACGAGAAGCAGGGGTAAGAGCGGCTTTAAAATTTCAGTTCAGACAGCTCGATACTTTTATACACCCTGATTATCAATCCAGAAATGATATTCATTTTATTAATAGATTTAACAGCACAAAACTTTCTTCAGATGATTTTATAGTGCTAAATAATAAAGTTAAAGAAAATGGTATGCTTACAATGTGTACTCCATTTGATGAACCATCTGTCGACATAATCGCTAAAATGGGTATTGATTTGATTAAAATAGCTAGTGCATCAGCAGATGACAAACCATTGCTTAAAAAAATAGCAAAAGCAGGAAAGCCTATAGTTATTTCAACTGCTGGGTTAAGATTAGAACAAATCGATTGGCTTGTTAGCTATTTTGAAACTGAACGTGTTGATTTTGCAATTATGCATTGCGTGGCTATTTATCCAACACCTAATGATATGCTAAACTTAAACCAGATCAGTTTGCTTAAAGAAAGATACCCTCATATTTCTATCGGTTTTTCGACTCATGAAGATCAAAATAATTATCAACCTATTCAGATTGCATATGCGAAGGGTGCTGAACTTTTTGAAAGACATGTAGGTATTGAAACGGATAAATATAAATTGAATTTATATTCGTCCAGTCCTTTACAAATAAAAGAATGGCTTAAAGCTTTTAGGGATGCCTCAATACTATGTGGCCCAACAAACAGAGTCCCTTCTTCTTTGGCAGAATTAGAAACATTAACATCCTTAAAAAGAGGAGTGTACTTAAAATCTGATATAAAGAAAGGTCAAAAGCTTACGGCAGAGGATATCTTTTTCGCGATGCCAGTTCTTGAGAACCAATTAATAAGTGCACAATGGCAGGAAGGAATTTTAGCAGATAAATCATACAAGAAAAACGAGAGCCTTGATTCTACAGCAATATTGAACAGGGAGTCATCAAAGAATGAAATGATTTATCAAATAATGTTACAAGTAAAAAGTATTTTAAGCAAAGCGAGGATTTTTTTCAACGAAGATGCATCTATCGAAATTTCTCATCACTATGGCATTGAACGTTTTCGAGAGTTTGGTGCAGTTATTATCACTTGCATAAACAGAGAATACGCTAAAAAATATGTTATTCAACTCGCAAGACAAAAACACCCATACCATTATCACAAGAAAAAAGAAGAAACTTTTCAGTTATTATATGGTGATCTTGAAATTGAAAAAAATGGAAATGTAATATCACTTGACCTTGGAGATGCTTGTTTAATACAACAAAATGATTGGCATAAATTTCACACGCTTAAAGGAGCAGTCATAGAGGAAATTTCAACTACCCATTTTAAGAATGATTCATATTACGAAGATCCTAAGATTGCTAATTTAAAACTTGAAGATCGGAAAACAAATGTCGATTCATGGGTTAATTATTTCAGAACATACCATGAAATATAAGATTATCATTTTTGATTTTGATGGAACATTGGTTATTTCCAAGCAAATTAAAATTGATACTTATTTTGATATTTTTCAGAAATATGATGTAAATGTTTGTAAGGTACGTGAAGTCTTAGAACAATTCCCTGACCTAAACAGGTATGATACTATTCAAAAAATCGTAGATCTGACAGGGAAAAAGCTTGATGCAGAAACACTTTCTTCGCAGTATAGTGTGTCTGTTTTTGACAAAATTGTAGCGGCTAAAAATTTGAAATTTGCCAAAGAGGTATTGGAATATTTGTTTACCCATAATGTGAAAATTCATTTAAGTTCAAACACACCTCAACATATTTTATCTGAGATCG
>DAHXPE010000177.1 GCA_027364495.1 Candidatus Heimdallarchaeota archaeon
AAGTTAGAACACCGGGATTTTATTACGTAACAGGAATCGAAAAGTTATCTGATTTAATTGCTAAAGCTGGTGGCCTGACTTCTGATGCAGATGTAGATGATATTTTTATAACTAGAAATAATAAAAAAATTGAAATAGACGGTCAAAAAATAATAAATAGTGGCAGCAAAATTAATGACATTGGCTTGCAATCTGGTGATGGAATCTATATCTCGCGCAGATGGTTTAGCGGTAATACTCCCACTATAGTCATTTCATCTATTGCAGCGGTTACTACTATAATCGCAGCAATAATATATACTAATCGTCGGTAAATAATTTAAAAGGTAAAAACATGAATTACGATCAATTAAATGAATTATTGAAATCTCAATCGACATCAAATAAAAAAAATTTTGATGACCTTCTTCACGTTATAAATAAAAGAAAATTATTCATAATAATTTCCTTTATCATAATATTTATAGGTGGTTTCATTTATATGCGGTATACCCCTCCTACTTATGAATCTACAGTTCTTCTTAAAAAAGAAGACTCAAAAGCAGAGTCATTTAGAGATGATCCATATAGAAGATTCGTTGCGTTACAATCTCAAGATGATATTAGCACGGATATTCTTCTTGTTACAACAGGTAATGTTTTACATAAAGTAGTTAATAGTCTAGAAATGAATTTTAAAATTGATAAGATAGTATACCCCGACAACGAAAATGAAAAAATTGAAAAGTTATTACCTTCCTATAACTTATGGCTAGAAAACAATATTTCAAACAAAGCTAAATATCCGGTGATATTAAGTGCTATAGCCGACTCCCTTCCTAAGACAACAAACTTTTTTATAAAATTTAGGAGTAACGGTCAATTTGATTTATATAAAACAAATGAAAAAACAAATACATTCATTGGCTCATTTCAAACATCACCCGTTACTGTCATGAACACACGTAATTTACAAATGAGTTTCTTCTGGCAAAATGTTCAACCTGGAACGGAATTATATTTTACAGTATATGATAGATTAAGTTCATTTAATATTCTGAAACAAAAAATTTCCGTATCACAAAAACAAACTACTAATCTTATTGAGATTTCAGTTAAAGATGCCAACCCTAAAACCTCCCAACTAATAGCAAGAACATTAGTAAATAAGTTTAATGAAGCAAGGACTGAGCAGCAACGAGAAAATATACAATCTTCCTATGCCTTAATTGACTCACAATTAACTGAAATTTCGAAAAAATTAAAAATAGCAGAAGACAATTTAAGCACTTACCAATCAAGAAACGGTATAACTAGGTTGGATAGAAGTTCGGATGAGATTACAAGGTTTTTAAGCAATCTTGAAACAGAAAAAATAAACACTGATTTAACTTTAAGTGAGTATGAAGAAAAGCAAGCTCAGATGTCTAAAGAATATAAAAATAAAGGATATTTCGATCAAACATATTTATCTCCAAGTCAAACGGATCAATCAGCAGGTCCGTTTGCATCTTTATTAAAACAACTATCTGATTTGGAGGTCAAAAAAATTCAACTATTGCAAAAGGAAACTGAATCTCATCCGGACATTGTTAACATCAACAACCAAATAGAAAAAACAAAAAGTCAATTAAGCTCTTATAATCAAAATACACTAACTGCATTTAACATTCTAACAAATTCACTCAAAGAGAAAAAATCAAAATTGGAAAATTTGATCTCTGAGTATCAATATAAAGTTCAAAGCCAGCCCCGTAAGGAAACAATTCTTGCCGGTTTAATAAGGGATAAGGATGTTTATGAAAAGGTTTTTAATTTACTTTTAGATAAAAGAGAGGAATCAAGAGTTAAGGAATTATCTCAGCTTCAAGATATTGTTGTAGTTGATAATCCAACTTTACCAATTTCTCCTGTTTCACCCAACGCATCCCTAACCGAGGTGGCTTGTTTCTTTATTTGGGGAAGTTTGGTGATATTATATCTTTTTATTGCTGAATATAGAGAAAGAAAATTTTTGAAACTTGATGAAATTGAATCAAATTTAAAATTACCTTTACTGTCAATTATCCCTGCTTATTCTAAGAAATTCAATAATAACCTGAAAATCTCTAAGGACCTAGAAGACAGATTTGCAGTATTATCAAATGATGAACATGGAATAAATGAATCCTTTAAAGTACTTCGGACAAAACTTTCTTTGCGTTCAAAAGATGAGACGAAAATTATTATGGTAAGTAGTTGTGAAGAGCATTCAGGCAAATCATCTATTGTTGCAAATTTAGCATTATCATTAATTTCAATTGATAAAAAAGTTCTCATAATAGATGCTGACTTAAAAAGATGTACTTTGTCTGATATGTTCAATATATCAAGAAATTTTCCGGGATTGAATTCTTTCCTTAAAGGTGAGCAAAATAAACCGCCAATAATAAATTTAAATAATATATTTGGAAAATCACCTAATGAAAGATTTTTAAGTTTTCTTCCGGCAGGAGACGTTAATGAACAATCAAGTAATATTCTTCAATCTGCTAAAGCTCAAGAATTAATTAATGCGTTGAAATCTAGCCCTTATGATTATGTCTTAATCGATACTCCGCCAATAACTCGAGTAGTTGATGCTCTTATTTTAAGCGAGTTAATAAATAATGTACTTTTAGTTGTCCGATACAATTATTCATTAAGAGAAAGTGTCATTTGGGGAATTGAAGAATTAAACAAAGAAAAAACAAATATTCTTGGGGTTGTGGCAAATGCTTGTGATGTAA
Source organism: Candidatus Heimdallarchaeota archaeon (assembly GCA_027364495.1). The sequence goes on from DAHXPE010000177.1 coordinate 2,748, forward strand.
AAAGATCTTCTTTTAAACATAAATATGGTTATGGATATAGTTATAAATATGCTTACGAACCAACCCAAAACAAAAAAAAGAAAAAATTAAGAAACGTAGCGGCAATTTGAGATTGGGTGAATATTACATAATAATCTAAAACATAGTTAATCAAAAATTTAAAATTACTTGCCACAGATATTCCCTCATAAATATTTTTATACAAAACCAAAATATTCATTCTATATCCCTTGGCTTAGAAAATCCAAATACTTTTATTGTTTAGTAATTTTGCAAAATTTGAAATTACTCACAATTCAATATTCTAAAATCAATCGGCTTTACACTTCGATTGTAAAATATTCTAATAAAATAATATGAATACAATTATGAAAAACCAATTAAAGATTTTAATGGTGGTTTTATCTCATTATCCTAATGATCCACGTGTAAGAAGAGAAGCCGAAGCACTTGTAGAAGCCGGACATAAAGTTGATATTATATGTCTTCGCGGTCCAAATGAAGTTGAAGAAGAATTTTGTTCGGGTGTTAAAGTTCATAGGATTATGGAAAGTAAGGGCAAAGAGAAAATCATTCAGTATGTAATGTTCTCGGCACATTTCTTTTGGAAAAGTATGAGATATGTTAAT
>DAHXPE010000181.1 GCA_027364495.1 Candidatus Heimdallarchaeota archaeon
CAGTTACTTTTGGAAGAGAGTAATTTGCAGTTTTTTATTGAGAAAATAAATCCGGATAAAATAATTAATTTAACAGAAAGAGAAAACTTATGTAATAATTTCTTTCTACTTTTAACTTTTTTTCTTTATAATTTCTTTTTCTAGTTTATAAATCTTGTAAATAGTATATTTAATATCATCCAGGCTGTTGTTGGTCTTTCTATTAATTGTATGTTTTCTATTGGCCTTTTTATTTTCGTTTGTAAAGCTATTTCTCCTTTTTGATATCCTCCTATGAGTATCATTGTATGATCTGAACCTTTTATGTAATTTAATAATACTTGGTTCAAAATATTTGTTTTTACCCCTTTTTCTGTTAAATTAATTATTTTATCCGGATTTATTTTCTCAATAAAAAACTGCAAATTACTCTCTTCCAAAAGTAACTGCAATTCTTCCGTTATTTTTATCCCTTGTTCAAAAAGAAACTTTTCCATTAATCCCCTGAAACGAATATAATTAACTGGTACTCTCCATGATTGAGGTACAAAAAAAATTTGTTCATTTTTTGTATGAACATATAATTTAATGTTTGCTTTCATTTCATCTGGTAAAATTTTCATTATGTGGTGGTATTGAAGTAGAAAAATATGAACTAAATCTGGACGGCCACTAAATGGAAGTTTATCTGGTAAAATTGATGATTGGTGAACTGAAATATCCAGTAACAATTCATTAGGATTTTTTCCCCTTCTTTTAGAATCATTAACAATTGACATATGCTGAATGTCACATGTATTTTCATTTACAAGTTCCAAGGAGGCATTATGGAGAATTATCGTCAACATAAATATTCTAAATTCATTTATCAATAAAGATTTTTATTTTTCATTATTCAGAAAGATTTTTATTTTTATAAAAGCTTATTTTTTTAGTTTATTTTGTATTAAATGGTCGAATACCTTTAATTGCCCGAAGAAAATAATAGAACTGAAAAATGTTTTTGTGGATCTGTAGCCGACAAAATTTTTATTGTAAACGATAAAATGATGTACACTTGTGGGTCTACTGATTGCAATAATTTAGCTAAACAATATGGTTCTTTAACTAATTGGCTTCTTTCAAATGTCGAGGAAATTGGTAAAAATTCCTTTGACTTAGATAAAATAGAGCTTCGCATTGTGCTTTATTTAAAAAAATGTTTTGGAGCTAATCAAAAAACAATAGCCCAACATACAGGTCTTGCTAAAAGCTCTGTTTCAAAAGCACTTCTTAAACTTGAGAAAAAAGGTTTATGATGAAAGGACGATTTTTATGACGAATTTGGGAATATTGACAATAATAAAAAAGGAAAGTTTAGTTCCACTTGGAGATTAATTGAAAAATAATAATTAATTATTGTTTTGAAAATAGAACCTATCTTTTTTTTTTAAAAAAATTATATGCTTTCATCAAGAAAGATAATAATTGCTTACAAAAAATTTATTAAAATAATTAAAAATGATTAAATAAATCATTTGATAGATAAATCACAAGATAATGGCTTAAAAATATTTAGAAGGTTTTTTTATTTCTGATTATGAAAATTTTGTCAAAAATTTAAGAGCTAAACATGAAGAACAGATTAATACTATCAGAAAGACGAATGGACAAGAGAAAGAACAGTTTGATTATTATCCGATCGATTCTAAATGGAAGGTTTCTGGGGTAATTACTCTACGTAAACCAAAGGAAGGGATGATGGACCATTCAATAAAATTTATTCGTATTGGAAAGATTGATTTAACTTTGGAAAGAAATCCTTTAAAATTAGACCTCTATCAAATTGAAAATGAAAATGAGAGCTTTTATATATATCTTAAAGATGGAACATCCGGTAAAGGTTCTTATGGGTTAGGACGATTTGTTCCTGTCTTGAAAAATGATAATGATTATATTATTGACTTTAACTTAGCTTTTACACCAGCTTGTGGACATATTGAAGGTTCTGCTTGTCCTTGGGCTCGCGAAAGTACCGGTATAGCAATAGAAGCCGGTGAAAAAGCTGAATTGTATTAAATTTTTCTATTAACTAAAGTAGCAGATGCCTGTGCAGTTGGCATAATAATAATATCTTGGATATTTACGTGGGATGGACGAGAAGCGACAAAATAAATTGTATCTGCAATATCAACTGCTGTGAGTGGTTGGAAACCTTCATAAACCTTTTTTGCCTTCTTTTCATCATCCAATCGAATGATAGAAAATTCCGTTTCAACCATGCCTGGATCGACGCTTGAGCATCTAATATTATATCCATGCACATCCATTCGTATAGCTCTTGTTAAGGCATCAACTGCAAATTTCGTAGCATTATAAACATTACCACCAGGATATGTTTCATGTCCAGCAATAGATCCTATATTAATTATATGTCCAGAATTACGTTCCAACATTTTAGGTAAGACAGCTCTGGTAACAGCTAGAAGGCCTTTTATGTTTGTGTCAATCATTTGTTCCCATTTTTCCCAAAATCCATCTTGAATCTTTTCTATTCCTTTAGCTAGTCCAGCATTATTTATCAATACATCAATTTCAGGTAAATCATGAACAGCTTCGTCAACCTCCTCTTTCTTTCTTACATCAACTTGTTTAATTGTTACTTGTACTTTATATAATTCGGATAACCTTTTCTGAATTTCCTTTAACCTATCAAGTCGTCGTGCAAATAAGATTAAATTAGATCCTTCTTTTGCAAATGCTTGTGCACAAGCAAGACCTATACCACTGCTTGCCCCAGTTATTAGAATAGTTTTATTTTTCATTTTTTTCAAACTCGTGTATTATTGGTTTGTTTTAAGCGATCGGTTCTTCCGTTATTGGTTTAACAATAACTAACATATCTCGCTTACTTACTTTTTGGTTCAATTTCACACTAATTGTATCAATCCTACCCGTTATTGGCGATCTGATTTCATTTCGCATTTTCATTGCTTCTAAGTAAAGTAAAACTTGGTCTTTTTCTACAATTTCACCTTCTTTTACTTGTATTCCAGTTATAACTCCAGGAATAATTGCCTGTAATATTGATTGCCTTGATTTTGCTTCAGTTGTAGTTTTTTCAATTTTATTTATGCTCACTCTAAAGGAAAAGTCAATTTCACGACCATTAAGATACAAACGGCCATCAATAAAATCAATTTTGAAATAAAAATCATCAACTTGAACCTGATATGAACTCATATTCGTCGTAGAAAATCGAGTGGATATTTGAGGCTGAAAATTTCGTTCATTTATGACAATTTTGCCTTCTTCATTCGTCTCCACAACTAACTTTCGTCCATTATATAATACTTCATAAATGCCTTTTTCTTCAAGTACCATAACAATTTCCTTCTTATTGACCAGTTCCTTCTCTTCTAGCAGTATCCCTCCATCTGCTTTTTGAAAGTGGCGGTAAAGTCACTTTACTAGTATGTTTTCGGATACTGAATAATGCTGCAACTGTAGCTTGAAACTCTTCTTGAATTTTATTTAGTATATCACTATCCTGAACAAATCTAGAGGAAACATCATTAGTTAAAAATTGAGGATGATGAATTAAATGCCTGTGGAATAATAAAGTATTTGGTAAACCAACAAGAGTAAACTCTTTAAAGATATAATCGGCTCTTTTTATCGCTGTTTCTCTTGAATCACCGAAAATCACTAATTGTCCTAAAAAGGTATCATAATCGAATGTAATTGTATAACCACGATATATATTTGAATCAAATCTAACCCCTGGTCCACCTGGTATTTCTAGCTCTTTAACAGTGCCATATGAGGGTTGAAAATTATATACTGGGTCTTCTGCATTTATTCTAAAGGATAAAGCATGACCTAAAATTTTTAAGTCAGCTTGCTTAATTGATAAAGGTTCCTTTTGAGCAACTAATATTTGTTGTGTTACGTGATCAATGCCTGTAACCATTTCGGTCACTGGATGCTCTAATTGAATATGGCTATTAGATTCTGTAAAATATAATTTCCCTTCATAATATAGAAATTCAATATTTCCCGCAGAAGAATAATTTGTCTGTTGCACAAATTTTAAAATTAAGTCATGAATTGAATTTCTTTGTTCATCTGAAATAATCATTGAAGGTGATTCGGAATACAATTTCTTATTTTGAAATTGAATTGATGCTTCACGTTCTGGAAAGATCAGACTATTTCCTTCCTGGTCCGCTAAAAAACCAAATTCAATATTCCTAGTTGGGAAGAGGTATTTTTCAATAAAAACACCTTCCTGAACAAATGAAAAATAACTTTGTCTTTTTACATCCTCAAATGCTTTTTCTAATTCATTTTCTTTGTTCACTATTTGTAAACCTATTCCACCACCACCAAAATTTGGTTTTATGATAATTGGATAACCTATTTCATTACTTATTTTTTTGGCTTCCTCAAAATCTGTAATAGGCCGATCAGAACCTGATACAACTTCAAAACCTATCTTCTTAGCTAATTTTTTTGCTTCAACCTTTCCACCTATTTGCTTTAATGTTTTAGAGGAAGGACCAATCCAAGTAAAACCAGATTCTTCTACTTGTTCTGCAAATTGAGGATCATCTGATAAAAACGAATACCCTGGATGAATGGCATCTGCTTCAAGCCATGATGCAGCTTCAAGTATTTTTTCCCGATTTAAGTAAGTTTCGTGTAATCTTCCATCACCAAGACTAAAAGATTCGTCTGCAAATCTAACATGACTTGATTGTTTATCTGCTTCTGAAAACACTGTTAATGGTGATATACCTGCTAATCTTAATGAACGTATTATTCTAACGGCAATGTCTCCACGATTTGCTATTAAAACTTTTTTGAACAACACTTAAACCTCATAGTGGAATATTACCATGTTTTTTCTTGGGAATTAATTCTCTCTTTGTTAATAATGGCCATAAAGCTTCTATTACTTTAGGTCTAGTCTGGGCTGGAATAATTACATCATCTATATAGCCTGCTTCTGCTGCGGCAAAGGGGCTACCAAATTTCTCTTTATATTCGCCTAGCAATTCTTTTTCAGCTAATTCTTTCTCTTCATCCGGGAGATCAGATAATTTTCGACTATAAAGAATTTTAACTGCACCTTCAGCCCCCATAACAGCAATTTCAGCTGTTGGCCATGCAAAGTTAACATCACATCCTAAATGTTTAGATGACATAACAATATATGCTCCTCCATAAGCTTTACGAGTTACAACTGCTATTTTAGGAACACTTGCTTCAGCATATGCAAAAAGGAGTTTCGAACCATTTCGGATTATCCCACCATGCTCCTGAGCTAATCCCGGTAAAAATCCTGGTACATCAACAAGAGTAATGATTGGAATATTAAACGAATCACAGAAACGTATAAAGCGAGCAGCTTTGATTGATGCGTCTATATCGATCGCACCTGCTAAAACAAGAGGTTGATTTGCAACAACACCAACCACATAGCCATTTAACCTTGCAAAACCAACAATGATATTAGGTGCCCAACTTTTGTGAACTTGAAAGAACTCTCCATCATCTACAATCCTTTCTATAATATGCAACATATCATATGCTTGTTTGGTGTCATCAGGTATAAGATAATTGAGATCCTCTGCTGTTCTACCTTTATCATCACTAGGCTGAATATATGGAGGATCTTCCATGTTATTTTGTGGTAAATAACTCAATAGGGTTCTAATAATACGAAAAGAATCTTCCTCATCTCGACCAACCCAGTGAACAACTCCGCTCTTGTTAGCATGAACAGAAGTACCTCCTAATTCATCAAATGATGTTTCTTCACCCATAACTTCTTTAACAACGCCAGGACCGGTCACAAACATATAAGAGGTATCTTCGGTCATTATAACAAAATCAGTGATAGCTGGACTATAGACAGCACCGCCAGCGGCAGGTCCCATTATAGCAGATATTTGAGGAATAACACCAGATGAACGGACGTTTCTGAAGAAAATGTTTCCATATCCACCTAAGGAAAGAACTCCTTCTTGTATTCTTGCACCACCAGAATCGATAATTCCAATAATAGGTGCTCCATTTTGAATTGCCAAATCGAAAATTCGTACTATTTTTTCTGCATGAGCTTTCCCAAGACTGCCACCCATAACTGTAAAATCTTGAGCAAAGACGTAAACTAAACGACCGTTAATTCGTCCAGATCCAGTAATTACAGCATCACCATATGGACGATTTTTTTCTAATCCGAATTCATGGCTTTGATGACGTATAAATGTGCCGATTTCAGTAAAGGTACCTGGATCAAGCAATAGATCTAATCGTTCTCGAGCTGTATATTTTTGTTTCTCATGTTGACGTTTTGCATCTCCAGGAAACATAGCTTCTTGACGTTTAGTTTCTAAATCAGAAATCTTCTTTTGAGTAATAGATGTGTCAAAGGGATTTTCTTCAACCAATTCGATCAACAAGATTAAAAATAATATTTAGAACTAGAAATCTTATAGCAAATTAAAGAAAAATAAACACTTTATTTTTTTTATGCTTAAAAGTGAAAATAACTTTTAATAAAAGAATTTACTCATCGAAAATTTTTTTTATCAGAAAAAACATTTTTTTCTTCATAAATCACTTAAAAACATGCCAATTGGTAACTAATTTAGAATGAAATATGATGAATTCAAGAAAAAAAAATGTAGAATGTTATATAAAGAAGTCAAGGATTAGGAGTATTCCACCTATTACTGCTAAAATTCCACCTATACCCCAAGCGAGGATACCAATTACAATGTAAATTATACCAAATATTAAGATTTCATCACCAGATTTAGCTTTCTTTTCCTTATAAATATATATCAAAACAATACCCAAGACAAGAAGAATAATTCCATCAACAACACCACTTAATGAACCACTACCACCATAATTGTACAAATGATAGCTGTATTTTGTGATGGCATTGAGAGATGAGCTAAGAGATGAAGCAATACTATCAACTATTTCGATAATACCAAAAATAACCATAATAATGCCTCCTACTAATGCAAGAATGTTTCCAATATCTGTTAAACCTGACGATTTAGCCATAAGTTTTTCACCGAATAAAATTTTTAAAGAACAATTTTAGAATTATAGTACAATCTAATATTCTATTGATCTTTAAAAAGATTATGAAGGCTTTCTTTCAATTATTTAAATATTTAATTATTTTTTGAAAAATAACTTTTATAAAAAAGGATGATAGAAATTAATATTTCGCAGATTTAGCTTCTTCTGAATTTAAATCTAAAAGTCACTGATAAGACCAATAAGGTAAATATGCCTTTATTCTTTTTAAAATTTTTACTTTAAAATTTTTTATGACTTAGGCTTAGGAAGAACGGAATTTATTAATTCTTGATCAAATGGATGACCGTCAGCAAGCAATTGTCGATATTTTATGAAGTCTATAACATCCTTACCAGTTTCCTTTCTAGTGTTAAAAGCTGTAAATCCTAATTTTGCTTCAGTCATCATGTCAACTGAAAGCCAGTGTCTATTTGCCAATTTTGTTTGATCCCAGAAAAATTTCTTCTTAAGGCGGATACCATCAATTGATTTAAAACTGAAAAGTTAAGGAGTTAATGAAATGGTAAACTATTTGAAAATTAAGTCCATATATTATTGGTAATCTTAAAAGGCTGAGTTTTATACTCACTTAAGCCGACAAAAATCAGCAAAAATACTGCCGACGTGCGACATGAAGCTGTTTGATTAAATGCAGAAGCTGAAAATAATAAACTATCTGACTCCTAGACATCAGGATGTGGC
>DAHXPE010000194.1 GCA_027364495.1 Candidatus Heimdallarchaeota archaeon
CAATTTCTCAAAAGTATTATCAATCGATATTCAAAAATTGTGAAATGGAATTAAATCAGAATTAGGATTTGAAGTTTCTTATGTCAAAAGATTTTATGGATGAGCTTAATGCAAAAGTTGGTGGAGCTAAATCTGTTAAAAGGAGAATGGACTTTATTACCAGCGTATACTGAATTTAACTCGAAATACAGTTCTCAAATTCAAACTGGAAAAACAGCATCCCAATCACTTTGGATACCTTATGACCTTGTAAATAGTATAAATCAAATTAATGCAGAATTCCTTCAACGAGCTGAATCCTTTACACAAACAGCACTTTTAACAGAAACCAAAGTGACCGAATCATTTAGAGATGCTATTTACACAGTTTTAGGAAATGCTAGAGATGCAATGACCTCAAAGTTAAAGCTTCCTAACATCGAAACAGCAGGAGAATTGCCCAAAGATATTATTTTTGGAGAGAAGTTTCCTCTTGATTTGGTAATTAAAAATATTGGTGAAGGAGGTGCAAAAAATGTTACAGTGGTTATAAACAAAATTGATGGATTAAACCAGGCTAATGGTTCTTATACAGTCTCCTTTGAATCATTAAATTTGAATTCTCAAAAAAAGGTTCATTTAGAATTTGTTTGTCCCAGTGGTGAAGGAAATAACGAAAGAAAATTTGATATCGCTGGACGACTGGAATATTTAGATATAATTAACAATCGTCGTCAAAATCCCATTGGCCCCTATACCATTATTGTTAGAGCATTTCGCAAAGCTGATGAACTTAAAGATTCCTTCGCAAAGGTCGAAAAAACTGGTGTTGAGGTAATTAATAAATTCAATATCTATATCTCTTCAGATTCTGAATTGAAATTAAACGCACAGGCATTTATAGAATTTTACAAAAAACAAAAGAATGAAATCAGCCAAAATATATCATCTGCGGAATTTGTCAAAGCTGAAACGGCAATAGCAATTTTAGATAAAATATTGATGGATATAGGATCAAATTCTGTTAATGTAATGTCCTCTTATGATGAATTAACAAAATCGCTTAATTCCTCTAAAAATATTATGTCAAACAATCTAAAAAATAGTAAAGATAGTATCACTAAACTCGAAAAACAATTAACTGATTTGGAATCAAAATGGAAATAATTAAATCTCTTTAATGCACCCTTTTTTTTTTTAAAAAATCTGTTGTAGAAATCTGTATGTAAGTGCCGGAGAAGTTTGAATTCCGGTTAATAAAATAGAGGGTCTTATTGAGGTTATTCCAGCCCTCAATAAATCAAAGGTATGCAAATCTATATCTTTAGTGTCTTTTAACGAATCGGCAAATGAGGAATTAATAATTGCTTTAAACAACTTATCCAAAGTTTTATCATCGAGGTTTCCAACAATTTTTCGATAATATTCCATTCCTTTTAATTCTTTAAAGAACATTCTCTTCCATTCATTCTCATACATTTTCAAAGAATAATTTTTTGGATCATTTATATGTAAACCTGCAACAGAACCCGCAATTCTGCCACAATAACCACCTATATTTACCCCACCACCTGTAGTGGCCTTAGTTTGACCAGCTGTATCACCCACTGCAATGTATCCATTAGCATAACTTTTTTTGATAGGGCCAGTAGCTGTAACTAAACCACCACGAACTTGTCTAATTTTTGCATTTTTCAGTTTTTTTGAAGCCACAGGATGTTTTAGCATGAATTTATCTAATAATTTTCTTATATTTGTGTTTTCTTTTTTCCAAGTTGCTAAACCAATTCTAACTGAGCCTCCATAAGTTGGAATTATCCAAGCAAAAAATCCTGGTGCCCAATTACTTCCATGATACAATTCAACATAATTTCTTGGAAAATCCTCAACATTATCTAATTCATACTGCATAGCTGGCAGTCTCCAGTTTGGGTCTGGAGGTACTAGACCAGATTGAGGAACAAACCTGGCCAAAGAACCAGATGCATCAATAACGACTTTACTTTTTATTTCATAACTTGTACCATTTTTCGGTTTTACTTTAACTCCCTGTACACCGTCTTTTGAAACAAGTAGGCCAGTAACTCTTGAATTAAATCTTCCTTCTACACCTATTTCTTCATTAGCATATCTAAATAAGGCTCTATCTAATTCATTTCTTTTAAAAACACTTATTTCAGAATTCTTAGATCTTTTAATAGTCAATTTAGCATTTGAAGGGGAAAAGAAATTAACTGAATTAACTGAATTTTCAATAATTGACTTGGGATAAGGTACATTAAGTTTTGATAGTCCTTTAATTGTAATTAAACCACTACAATGGTTTGGGTCTCCAACTACGGGATCATTTTCAAGTAAAAGGACATTAGCACCTTTTTTAGTCGCTTCTATTGCAGACATTGTCCCAGAGGGTCCTGATCCGATTACTATAACATCTTTAAACTCTACCATAATAATATTCACATTAATAATTATTAATTATATCTACCAACAGATAGCCAAAAGGTGGGAGCAATAGGTAACTCAGATTTTAATCGTCTAGAATAAAAACCATATAAATCCTTTACACCGGTTAAAATTGATAAATCAATCCAATTCCATGAGACTTCTTGAATGGTTTTCTCAGGTTGAAAACTACCATAATTATGACTTAAATATAATTGAACTGTCTCTAATTGTTTAAGTAATTGCTTATTTTTATTATTCTTTAGAGCTGTCTTATACTCCTCCTCTTTCGCTTGAAAAGATTTTAAGTTTTCTTCTAGGAGTTCCTTAGTTGCAATAATAGTCGTCTTTGCGTCGTTAAAATTATCAGCCTTTGCTGTTTTTGACATTAATTTGAAGGTTTCCGGATTTTGAAGAGGTGTTAAATTATCGAAATTAATCTCAGAAGAAATTTTTTCAGACCAAGGAGTGTTATAATAAATTCTTGGATTTTTCATTATGATTGGTGTTAAATAATTCATTTTTTTCATGAAAGGAATTATTTGAGCATGATATGTTGTTTCACCACCACCTGTAATTCTCATAATAGCTTTTAATAATCTATTAATAATGATAGACCTTGATTCAACCCTAGGTGAAAGATATTGGTAATGTTCAGAGAGATCTGGATTATTTATGTTATATTCTATAATAATCTCTCTTTCACAAGTTGGACATTTTCCAATCAAAGTCGCATCTTTACTTTCTAATTTTATTCTACTCCGGTAAATGCAATGAGGACATTCATAGAAAAACGGAATTTCGTTTTCTTCGCGAAGAGGAAGGCCAGGTTTATAACCAGCTTCAGTAATTTTATCATGATATTCGTTAATTGTCTTAATAAAGGATATTCTATTTTCTTCTTTTAATAAGTCTTCTAAATAGGGCAACAACAATTTTCTAAGCCTCAAATCAGAAGCCTTTAAGATGAATATAGGTGCATTGTTTTTTAAAATAAACATTTTCGCCCAAAAATCTGAAATCCAATCACTGAATGTATTACTTTTTAAAAATGATTCATATAACAAATCTAAAGAGGATTCTAATCGTTCTTCCAATAAAGGTCGAAATTCACTCTTTATTTTTACAAATCTAAATAATTCTCTATAATTTGACCGAATCTTGTCAAATTGATCAATTAATTTATCTTCAGGATAAAGTGGTAAATAAGCCATTGGTGTAGAATTATAATTAGAATCGTATTCAAACTTCAATTCTAATCCAGTGAAAGATTGGAATTGAGGAAATCTGGTAATAGTTAATTCGTTTTGTACTTGATCATGATCGCCAATGAATAGAAAAGGATACGCTTGTAGATTACTTTGAGTTGCTAAATATTTACTTAATCCAATTGCAAAAGATATTTTATTGAAGACAAAAGAACTTCCACCAAAAAATAATGGTTGATGGCCAATTTCAAAAGTTGGGTCATTTCCGGACCAATTAGTTAATTTTTCCTTTATTGGAGAGGTAAAAGTTCCAAATGAAATTAAATTTGATTTTATAATATTTTTTAATTCTGAAAGAGTAGTATCATCGATTGGAGTTCTAAATTTAAGTTTTTCACTAATTAAAACTGGAAGATCACCAATTTTTTGAGGCAAATGATCCCATAATTCAGTTGAAAAATTGCTTTGATACGCTTGGTGATAAATATGCTCTTCATATAGGTTTAGTAGACTTTTTGACATCTCAATTGCTTGGAAATTTTTTTGTTTTAAAATAACCCGATATTTCAAATATAAAATTGAAATTTATTGATTTCAATTATTTTTTTCTTCTAACTGAATAAGCAACAATGGTAAGAATAACAGCTACGGAAACAGTTCCTAAACCAATGAAATTTTCTATTGGAATTGCTCCATTACTTGATATAGGATTTATTTTAAGACTGAAAGATCCAAAAGTTACATTTGTATTTAATGCACCTATTGCAACATAATATTGTCCAATATCTAAAGTATTAACTGGTATCTGTAACTGATAGGAACTATTAGTTTCCAGAGATGTAACCGACGGAAGAGATGACACAGTTTCATTTGTCTTGCCGTTTTTATTTGTCAACAAAGAGGCATTTAATTTTAGTCCACTTACAAATTGATTGTTATCCACTGAGCGTATCTTAAACGAAACCAGCATGGTAGTATATTGATTTTTTGTGATAACAGGTGAACCAATTACAAAATTAATAGAATTATTTTCTAAATTGAGATGTGCTTTCTTTAAAATAAATGCTTCATTAAAAGCAATGGTATTATTTTTAGAATCCAAATAATAAATTAAATTATAATTGTTTGTGGAAGCATATTTAATTTTTAGGTTTAAAGTAACACCAACATTGCTTAAAATGTTGATATTTGGATTTATTTCTCCATAAACACTTATTATTGAATTATTTAATGTTGTTACAGATAGTTCTTGGAAAACTTGATTAAGTGAGGTGCTATTAAATAAAGTTGCAGTTAGATCAAAGGTTGAATTTTTTACTTGATAAAATGGTGAATTTTGATATTTAACACCGATTATTGCTGTAAGGTTGAGAAAATCACCACTAAAAATTGTTGTATTATCTGATCGACTAGAGAGAGGGCTAATTTGATAAATTTTAATTATTGGTAAACCTTGATAGGTAAGCAACGATAAAGTTGAATTTGCAATATTCATAGGTATACTCGAATTCGTAATTGTCGAATTCCATTGTAAATCAATAGAAACGTTATATGCCCCCATAAATAATCCAACAGGAACCTTCTCAGTGCTGTTTACTATAAAATTGTTTCCACTATCAAATACCAAGTTAGCACTAAACAAATTTTGCTGAGTTTTGGCCTCATAGAATTTGGCAGTGATATTGGAAATGTCAGGGTTGATATAGCCATTTTGGTAAGCAATCTTAAATCCTATGCCAAAATTTGAATCAGGATATAAATTGTAACTGTTAGAACTAGTTATAGCTAAAAGATAAACACTTGTAGATACGGTAAAAACCTGTTCGGTGTAGAAAAGCGCAGTATTATTACTGTAAGTGAGATTCATCATATAATCTCCAAGAATCGCATTTTTAGGAAGTGTGAAGTTATAATCATAGGTACTAAGTGACATAGTCAAATTAAAGGTGTATGATGAATTAAATTGTTGGGTAGTTCCATTAGGATATACCAGTGAAACGGATACACTACCAAGACTATTATATGAAATATGAGCCGCCTGCACAGTTTTGTTATCAAAATTAATTATGCCTTTTACTAAAGCACCTGGTTGTAAAGAAACAGAAGAAGTAATACCATTAATGGAACTGGTTATGGGAAATCGAACAATAATTTGACTATGATAAACGTTTTGAATGACTGGAATGATTGAAAAATTTCTTAATGAATAATATGCAGTTAAGGCATGAGGACCAAGACCAAAATTAAGACTATTATTATAATTAATCAAGAAATTATACAATGAACCAGTAGTTGTATAATCAGTCGAGTTATAGCTGGAATAGATTCCTTGAATTTGAACGGTAATATTTTGATCATCTGAATAATTTTTATAATTCAAAACATAAATTTGAGCAGTAAAAGTTGTATTCTGACCGACTAAAATTTCGTTTTTTAATCTATTAATGTTATTACTAGAGCTATATTCGGTTTCAAAAGAAAATTGACTATTATTGGATAAATAACCAGTTGCGTAGAGTCCAAGAATTGCATAATAAGTGTGGCTTAGTGTGACTCCACTGAACTGGCTTAAGGAAGATTGTGTGCTATTATTGTAAGAAAATCCTCCAACATCTTTGGTAAAAGCTGTTCCATTATATTGAGAATTAATAATAAATTGAATTGCTGAAGTAACATTAACGGAATTTAATTTGTTTAACATGTAAAGAGTCGAAAGAGCACTTCCAGTATCATCAACATTTGCAACACCGTTAGATGAGTGAATAGCACCATTGAATACGCCGCTTTTATCTTGATTTGAATTAACAAATTGTGGAAAACCAGAAGCAACTTCAGACCATAATTGTTGGCTGGTTTGACCTAAATCATACAGAATAGTAATGGACTGAAAAGTGGTTTCGAAAACGGAGAGATCTGGATCGTTGGTATTACTGAAGTAATGGCCCTGAGAATTCCACATTGATTGTAAAAAGGCATAGATTTTAGTTATTTGATCCGGACTGAATGTATAACCAAGAGCTTTGAGTGCTTGAACAGCATAATAAGTTGATTGAATAGATGCTGTAATATTAGTTTGGAAATCTTCTCTAAATCCACCAATTGTTGATGTATTATAATATTTGGAATTTAGGTAACTAATAGCACCAGGTCTCAGTAATTCATAATTGTATACTGAATCGAGTAATACAGTAGATTCCA
This sequence comes from Candidatus Heimdallarchaeota archaeon, assembly GCA_027364495.1. The sequence goes on from DAHXPE010000194.1 coordinate 6,831, forward strand.
CAGCACCATAAGTACCAACAATAGAAGCACTTGAGCTATCTTTATAGAGTTTAAACCCTTTGTTATTTACTTGATCAAAATTGTTAATAATACCTGTTTTATTGACATCTGGAATAATATAATTAGTAAATCCGAGCATTTTAAGAATAGCGAGTCCTTTTGCTACCGTTACTGTCGTATCCATGTAATCTTTATATGAATCAATAAAAGAATTAGGAACTTGATTGGCTGAAAATTTTAAATAATTAAATAAATCGCTCAATGATAAGTTACGGAGATTGGTAGATGGAGTTGTAGCAGTGGTTAACTGATTTTGAGATAAAACTTTTTGTTTATTCGAATTAGAAAGGCTATTTTGGCTAGAACTACTATCAGTTTGTTCATTATGTGTCGATTCCGAAGTTGAGAAGGACTGCATAGAAAATATCGCTATCAATAATAAAACTAAAACTAAATTGGACCGATTGTTACGCAAGATGTTGCTCTCCGAAAATGAGTCGATGTTTTCGTTATAATAAATCTAAATAAATTATGGTAATAACCTAATTTTTATTTAATTGATAATTTACTTTTTTATTTTTCAATCTAAATTGATTATCATTTTTAAATCACTTCGATATTAAATAGAATGAGGATAACCCATATATGAGGGAAAAGAATAATTTATGCAAAAAGGAATAATTTTTTAGTTAAAACTGAACCAATTCACTCAATTTATGCAAAAAGGAATAATTTATGTAATATGCCACAATTTTTTAAATAAAATTATTTAGTTTAAAATAAGTATAACATATTTTAATTAATTTGAATGGCAAGCATAATGGAAAATATAAATGGAGAACAAATTAAACAATTAAGGAAAGAAAAAGGATATACACAACAAGACTTGGCTGAAAGATCAAAAGTCTCACAAGCACATATAGCTAGAATAGAGAATGGAACAGTTGATCCAAGATTATCTACGGTAAATGCATTGCTGGATGCGTTATCAGATGATATATTGACCTTGAAAGTAAAAGATGTAATGTCAAAACCAATACATAAGGTATCCCCAGATGAAACCGTTCAAGAAGCAAGTAGGTTAATGATTGAGCAAGGAATAAGCCAAATACCAGTGATATTAAATGGGGTTGTAGGTACAATAACGGAACGGGATATAATAAAAAGAATAACAGCCAATCCAACAGTAAAGGATTTATTTGTAAGAGATCTTATGTCAGATCCATTACCAACAGTTGCAGAAACATCGTTATTAAAAGACGTAGAACCAATATTAGAAGTTTTTCCAGCAGTGATTGTCTCACAGAAGGGAGGAAATTTAGTGGGAATAGTATCAAGAGCTGATATTATAAGACAATTTAAATAAACTTTAAAGTAGCTGTTAAATTCAGTGGATTGATCGCGTCATAACATGCCTACGTTCGGCAATCCGATACAAGAATTATTTGTCGCTATAACTTCGTTTAAAATTATTTTTTACCAGCGTGACCAACCTATGCCACAAATTTCCGAAAGCGTCAAAACAAATTCTAATATTAGCGGCAGTTCTTTAGAATTTTTACGTAATACAAAACCTACACCTTTTTTGGTTTTAAGGCCATCAGAAATTGCTACAAGCGTATTATCAATTGACTTAACAAGATCTTCCACTCCGCTACCGACTAATAGCTTATCTTCTTCTATTACTTCCTCAATCTGACTTGGTAATTGACGTCTTCTTTCTGGTGTTAGCTCTAATATGACACATAAATTTGACTTATTTGATATTTTAAATATTTCTGGTAGCTCTGTTTCACCTCTCTGTATTGAATAAACCATTTCTATTATTGATGCCCATACAGCTATCCTAAAAACATCATTAAGATTTTTATTGTGCAATGTTATATCAAATACTCCCTCTTCACCTTTATACTCGAATTCTACTTGACGATTTAAATCCTTTATTATATCTTGAAGCCAATTATGTTTTGAAGGTGAAATTTTGACTATAATTTGGCTATACTCGTTATTTAATCTGACTACTTGGATTGATGGTCTATAATTGATTGTTTCTGGATTTAAGCCAAGTCTGAATGGTGCAAAATCGAGATATATTTTAAAATGTTCCATAAAAATATGATTTTTGTCTATTTTGAGTTTACCTGTATCGATTGTAGGCGTTGGACCTATTTCTGCCTCCTTTTGTTCGTCAGTTATTTTTTGAGCACTCATTACCTCATTTACTTCATTTTTAGTTAAATCGGCGAGTTTTGTTGTAAATTCATTTGCTAAAGAGGTCAATTCAGAAGAAGAAAATATTACTGGAGAGGATGTTTCTGCTGGTTTTTCGTCAACTCTTACTTCTTCAGAAGTTTTTTCCTCTACTACAGTCTCTGGAGCAATTCTTTCTTCTTTAATAACTTCAATTTTTTGTGTTACTGGATTGAAGGCTTTTTGCGTTTCAGAGAATTCAGGCATTCCTATATCAAAGTTACCTTCAAGATCTTTTAATTTTTTAATTATAATTCTATATAGAGGCTTTGCTAATTTTTGTTCCTTTGAAAAATTTGATATTGCTTCTATTGCAATCTCTACTGACATTTTTGGATCAGGTAATTTGACTAGTGAGAGTGCTACTTCATTGATACTTTGCTCTCGATTTATTATTTGTGAGATAATGTAGGTGCTTGATTCTGTACCAATGATTTGGCTAATCAATTTATAAACTGATTTATTATTAGGAAAAACAATGTTAAATATACTATCTTTTAAATCAACTTGTACCAATGATTTTCTTTTTTTTTCATCAAGAATATCCTTGACATTCAATCCAAAAGAGAATATTCCTTTGTAATTATCTAAATTTTGTTCTCTTAATTTTGATAGTGAGTCTTCTTTTAAGATTAAAAAGTTATTTTTAATAGTTTCCAAATTTATTGAGAGATCGTAATTTAATCCTGCCATCATTGTCAGTAAACTTAAGTATCCTTCAATTGATTCAGGAAATATGAATATATTCTGTTCAGGATTAGAAATTAATTCATAGAATGTTCTTAGAGATGGTTCTGCAAGTTCTTGTATACTTGAATCTAGATTTCTCAATTGATTTTCTATATTTAAGATGATTTTAATAGCAGGAACAAAATTTTTGGTTAATTGATCTTTCGGTACTAATTTGACACCAAATAATCCTTGTTCGTGGATAAAAACCATTCGGTGATTTTGAAATCGAATGAAGCTGATTTCTTGGTTAACCACTTTATCAGAAAATAATATTAGAGCTTGGGTTAGTGAAGCGACTATTTTCTTAGATTTAGTCAATAAGCCTTCACCAACTGTGAATATTATACTTGCTGAATTAGGATCAAACACCAAGAGGTTTTTTTCATCAATAGAATTTGTCATTATGTTTAATCAACTTTTTTCAATA
>DAHXPE010000152.1 GCA_027364495.1 Candidatus Heimdallarchaeota archaeon
AAAAGAAGTCGCAGAATCTGCCGTTTTTGGTAAGCCTGATCCAGTGAAAGGTGAGGTAATAGCGGCAATGGTTGTATTAAAGGAGGAATTCCAGGATGACACTGAGATCATTTCAAAACTAAGGAAAAGAATAAGGGAAGATCTTGGAGCAATATATGTTCCTGAAGAAATACACATTGTGAAATCGCTACCTAAAACCAGAAGCGGTAAGATTATGAGAAGGGTAGTGAAAGCAGTTGCCTTGAACCAGTTGCCTGGAGATATTAGCACTCTTGAAAACTCCGCATCAGTGGATGAAATTAAAGAAGCTATTGAGGCATTTTCAAAGGAAGCAAAAAAGTAAAAATATTTTACCATTTTCTTTTAATTTTTGTTTAAATTATAAATATATAGAAAATAAGTGGAAAAATGCATTTATAAGACAGACATTTATCTAAATTTATTTGATAAATCTAATAAATATGCTTTTACGGTCGATAGACTTATGACAAATCTTCACTTAGATTTACTAAGAGTTAATATGCCATCAATATACAAAATTTTATTAATTAAATCGATCTCGAATCCTTTTAATTAACGGGCTATTAGCGAATTATAAATAGTTAAACCATATTATTAATTAATTTCGAAAGTCTTTATGAGCGATAAAAAAATTTAAACATTATATTGTATTTCATTTTTTCAATCGATATAAATCTGTTATTATTGCTAAATATGGAACAAAAAGAACGAATTTGCCCTAGCTTTAACGCATATAATAATAGCAAAAAAGTTTAAGATTAACTATTATAACTTTTCTTAATAAAAACTACCATTAAATATGAAAACATAATTGATTTTTATGGATGAATCCTTTGAAGTAGATGATTGGGTAGAGAGTTCAAAAGATGATTTATATAGTTTTGATATGGATCTAAAGAGAAAAAAATACCACAATTGTCTTTATCACTTGCAGCTATCATCTGAAAAAATAGCTAAAGCAACTTTGCTAAACATCCCATTTTCTTCTAAGAAAAGTGATTCTGACCTGAAAGAACTTAGTAACTTGATAATGGAACCTAGAGATTATGGCCATCAATGGAGAAAAAAATTTATAGAACAAATCGAAAAAGCGATAAACATTCCATTTTTTTCACCACTAGTATCATCTTTTTTAAAAGAAACTGATGTATCTGACCCACAAACAACGATACTTAATGCTAAAAACGTTGAAGATATTAAAAACCCAAAATCAAAGGATATTGACACCGTTTTGAATATTTGTAATGAAATACTTGATCAATCTGAAAATAAAACGCTAGATCATGAAATAGCCAAAAAAATTCATGAATTAATACCTATTATGAATAATCAATCCAAATTTGCAATAGACAAAGATGACATTGAAAAAATGATTAAAACCTTAATAATATATGTTCATAACATTATTTCTCTTGAAGCACTGTTAATACTAAGTACGTTACTTTCTCCTTTCTACACTAATCGATATCCAAGTAAGTCCGATATTGATGTGTTTATACCTAAGTTGAAAAAAATAAAGGAAACAATAGAGAGATCCATAAAAATAGTAGAAAATTACAAAATTTAAACTACGATACTATAAACTCTTTAATTTAGTCAATTTTTTTCCATTGTTGTGGAAAATAAATAGATACTTACTTTTATAATAATAAAATTACTATTTTATCAACTTTACAATAATTTTTATGTTGCATATTATTAGCCAGAAAATTTTTCTTAAATAAAATTTCCTTTGTTTTCTGCATTTCTTTTAAATAATTTCAACTGAAAAAACAGTTTCTCAATAAAGTAACAAGTAATTATAGAATAAATGCGGAGGGCCGGATTCGAACCGGCGAACCCCTACGGGAATGAACCCTGAATCCATCGCCTTTGACCTAGCTCGACAACCTCCGCAGTATTCCTGAATTAATATTTAGTATATTAAAAATTCATTTAGTGAACTTGGATTTTAAGATTGATACAAATCAATGATATTGACTATATTTAATAATGGACCTATTTTTAAAATTTTTAACATATGAATCACTGAAATCTTATTGTCTTTTTTCTTTATTTTATTATCATCAAACATTTTACCAGTTAAATTATCTAAAAAATTTTTCTCTTATAGAAAAATTAGGAAAATTGATTTATTAGTCTAAATCTATTTGTCATTGATTCAACCTATAAATTTCAATATTTACTCAAGAAGAATTTAAATAATTATCTTTCTTTTTATTTATAATAATTTTTATTTTGCAGTTATCAATGAAAAATCCTTACATTTTATATTGGGTTCCTTCTTAGATAATTTTTTTACATAAGAAATTTTTTTGAATTCTGGAAAGACAACCTAGGTTGATAAATTATCCTTATAATACTACAAAACCATTCTGATCACATAATTATTTTTGAAAAATAACCTTCGAATTGTTTAATTCAACTTCTCGATTTCAATTGGTAAACGACCCTGAACGCTTTGCTATCTTTTAAACAATGTTAATCAAATGTTAATTATAACTATATAATCTGTTAAGCTTAACTTATAGTGAAACTTGAGACACTTGCATTCCTTAAAGATGGAAAATACAGGATTGCAGTTTTAAAAGAATTAAGTGAATCACCTAAGTTACCGAGCGAAATTGCTTATAAGCTCAATATAAGTAGAGTCTCTATAAGCCGAATCTTAAAGACACTTAAAGAGAAAGGAATGGTAGAGTCACATTCAAAAGATAGTAGAGCGATTGTGTATTCAATAACTAATGAAGGAATAATAACATTGAAGGAATGTTTGAAATGACTAAAAGTGAATTTAACTTCGATTTCCCTAAGAACCCATTCGAAGACATAAACCCATCTGATTTCAATAAGCTAAATAAAAAAGAAGTAACTGAGGATTTTGTTGGAGAAAATTTTAGAGTATTGGGGTGGGAAGTCTATAAGCCTTTTACTGACACGGGAATTGATAGAATAATTATAAAGCACGTTTGTCCAAAAGGGCATACAGCATTAGATCAAAATTTAAAAAATAAAAAATGTCCTACTTGTGATGATACTCCTATTGAGATTATCAGGTTTATACAAGTGAAGACGCGAAAGATAGTGAATAACATTTTTGGATTCACACTAAAACCAAAAGACATTAGGATAGACCCGAGGCATATTTATCTATTATATTCTGATAATACTACGGAAGATAAACAAGATTTTCTAATCGTACCTGTTAATGAGCTATTGTCATTTTTTATAAGTGTTAAAATTAACCCATTCTCAAGTAAATCGTTCAGGACAGGAAATAATAAATTGAACAGTCTTAAGTATAATCCCGATAAGAATATATGGTCCTGGAATGGATCGTCTTGGGAAAAGTTTCGTAATGTAAACGGTTTGAAACTTCTTCAAAAAACGCAGATTGATTTAAATATTAAACGAGAAATAAATTCTACTAGAATAAATTCAAATAAACTCCAGCACACATTTAGTAAAGGATCAAGTTATACAGATAAAGTAGAAAATGCAGTAAATGAAGAACTTAAGAAACGAATGAGTTTATACTCAAATAAGAAAAATATATTAGAAATTCGTAAAAATGTTGACAGTTTTCTCGATAAAAATTGTAGTTATGCTACCCTAGAAAGCAGTAGAAAATATTTTGAAAACATAAAATTTGAAGACATACTTGGAGATGATAGTGATGAATAGTGAGACAAAATCCGTTGCATATGCATTCGTTGCTAATGGTGTTCAAATTTATCTCGGTGACGACGATAATAAATTTGTGACTTCAAAATTAGTTTGCAATAACTGTGGTGGTACTTGGTACATGAATTTAACGGAGTGCTTTCTATGTGGTTCCATAAACAAATTTCTTTTCAGATGTCAAGATTGTGAAGAATTTGTTTCTATTACTAATAACAGTAGGGTATGCGGTAATTGTGGTTCTAAGAAACTTTATTTGACTTGCCCTAATAATGATTGCATTTCTAATAAAAACAAAGAACTTTCAGGGGAAATAAATAAGTTAGGAGGGGTATTTAATAAATTAAGTGGTTTTCTTATCGCTCAGCAATATTGCCTTAATTGCGGTTCACAGGAGCACATTTACAAAAATTACATAATTAGAGTCATTACTACTACTTCAGATGTATTGTCTACTAATGAAATTCTTTTAAATTCTTCGGAATGGGAAATCGATTCATACGTGATTTTAAGACTCAAGAGAAAAGATAAAATACGGTATAGCGTGTTCAAAGCAGCAGATTTTAATGGAAAAAGGATTGAACTTGAGGAAATTTACGATAATTTCTCAAAAGTCGTTGAGTTCTTATATCCTATTTTGGTGCAAAATGGCAGTAACTCATCGCAATGATTAATAATTAACGTTTGATTAACATTTAGTTACATTGAGTGATATAGCATGTTAACAAAAACTAGCAGTTTAGAACGGTTGAATGATTACTTTCTAAGTAAAGGTATTGAAGTTGATCTGGAAAGCAAAATGAAGGGATTAATAGTACAATCAAACGAACTGAGGGATCTGCCTAAAAATATCATTTTAAGAATTATTGCAGAAGCTTATGGATTGGATAAACCTTCAATCAATGAATTCTCAAAGTATTTAGAAAAAATGACGGGCAAATACTTATTATGGTTACAAAAGGAATATCTAAAAAGATACATAGATTATGGTGAAAGTGAAGATTACTATAAGTTCCAGGAATTAATCAAATATGATTTCCCTCCCGAATTTGAGTGGAAAACGAAATTAGATGATATTTGTAATGAGTACAATCACAAAATTCAAAATACGGATCAATTATTTCTAACGTTACTAAAAACTGAAATGATGAAAGGGAATGAAAAACGGGTCAAAGATTACATAGTTTTCTTGTATTCCCGTCTTGTTGGGTTGAATGAGTTTTATTATATTTCTTTGAAAAAACTCTTTGATGACAGTAAAGAAAAAATTAAAAATAATATTTCAAAGACAGGATTCAATCACCTACAAGAATTTTGTAAAGATGAAAACAAATTTGAAAGAATGGAAACCATAGAAAAATTCTCCGCAGAATATCTAAAAATTCTTAGAGAGGATGATGGTTCAAATACGAAAAAATCACTTATTTATTTCAATATTGATCAATCTTTGCTTAATAGTTCTAGAAATATAGACAACTTTTACGATAAAATCTTATCTATAGTAAGTCAGACATATAATGATTTACAGAATCATAAAACATTTGCTGTCAGGATTCGGAATATAATTAGCAATAATGTTAATATAAAGTGGAAAATTTTCTCAATTTTAACTACGTATGCTGAGACTTTCAACGTTTATGAAGAAAAAAGAAGTTATTATTCTCCTTCAACAATTTGCAAAGGATATCTAGAACACCGTTATAACTTTCAAATTGGGGTTGATGAACTCAAAGAACTCGAATCATATTTTAAAGGAAAAGTAGAATTTAATTCCTTGTTGTTCCTAAAAAAGAGAGGAATAAATCAGACTGATGTTGAAAATTTTAGAATGATTATAACGGGTTATTCATTTTCAGATTCCTTTGTATTAGTTTCAAAGGAAAAATACCCTAATTCAAACGAAGTTGACTTTATAGATAATAACACAGAACTGCTTTTGATCTTCCACAAAAATGAAATTGATGACCGAAAAATTCCTTGTCCAGTATGTGGATCATTTAATACTTCAGGTAATTCATTTCCTGAGGTTGGAATTAGGAGTTGGGAATGTAAAAACCCATTGTGTTTTGAAAGAAGTAAGTCCAATAGAGGAAAAAGATTTTCCTTAAGATCTAACCTGATGCAAGGTTCATTATTTGATCTTTCATCCGAGACTTTAATCTCTAAAGAAATTATAAAAAAGTGGAGAAAAGACATTGTTAGAGACTGGACTTTAAATGATCTTTACTACATGCTTGTTAAGTATTTTACATTCGTTGGTGACAAGATAGGTACCATAAACTGCGAAAAAGAAGAAAGCTTTAAAAATATTTCTGTAGAAAACAAGAGGGCGTTTGAATCGATCGTTTTTCGTGAACCAGAAATAAATAATGAAGTAGATGGAACTTTTAAGAAATATATTTCGGAAAGCGAATTTGTTCGTAGATTTTTTTACTCAAAGTTAAAGGTTCAACCAGATAAGGTTATAATTACAGATTATAAAAAAATGCATAATCAACCAATATTAATACTAGGTTCCTCAGAAGAAGTGTTGACAAACTTTAGTAATGGTTCAATACATAATATGGTAACGTCTCCTCCTTATTATAACGCACGAGAATATTCACAATGGAGTAGCTTTTATCAATATCTTAATGACATGTTTCAATTGATATGTGTGAGCTATCAAAAACTTATTGATGGAGGAATATTTTTCTATAACGTTGGTGACACTTATGGAAATCCTAACACCATTATTGAGTCCAAAATGGGAGAGAAAAGAATAGCTTTGGGAGCTTATATCATGCTTTTGTTTGAGTTAGCTGGATTCGAAGTATTAGACAATATAGTGTGGGATAAGGGTGAACCTCAAAGTAATCGACACAAGAATGATGGGAAGTACACTCCCTATTATCAAAGACCAGCAAATTGTTACGAGCATATATTTATCTTTAAGAAAAATGGTACTCTTCATCTCAATAAGCAATGGGAGCAAAATAAACTGAAACGAAATATACAAGCCTTCTCCCCTGTTATAAAAATTGGTAGTGGCGGAGAAAATAGATACGGACACACTGCACCATTTCCTCCGAGAATCCCAGAACTTTCATTGTCCTGCTTTACTAATGAAAAAGAGATTGTATTAGATCCTTATTCAGGCAGCGGAACTACGGCGATTACTGCTACTTTGAACAACAGAATTGGAATTGGTATAGAAAAGAGTTTAGAATACCATAACTTGTCACTTACGAAATCCTATGAATTCGAATTGCAAAGTAAACTCAAACTATGGGAGGATAGCCGAGAGTAATAATTTAAGTTTTTTCAACAAATTAAGTTAACTAGTAAAAAATACCTATCTAAAGATTCAATTAATGTCTATATTTTGTAATTTGTTGATACTACATTTCTAAATAACAATCTACAAAATCACTTTTATAAAAATCTGTGATAGACATAGTGCAGACTAAAATAAATGAAAGATTGAAATGTGAGGAGTATACTTATTAAAAGGCATAGATCTGAATAATTTATAAATTTAAAAACCATAATAAAAGAACTTTCTTTCATTCGTTGCACGACTTACACAATACATTATGATAAAATTGTTTAAACGCATGTTTTTAATCGTTAAAACTATATCTATATATGGCAACAAGCATAAGAAAAGAACTCCAGATGATACTCCTTGCCATAGCTGCCCTAGTTGCGCTTACTGTTCTTATTCAATACTTGTTTCA
>DAHXPE010000153.1 GCA_027364495.1 Candidatus Heimdallarchaeota archaeon
TTTTTTTTGTAGATTTGTTAGAAACCAATAAACATTGAGATTTGTTAAACAATCTCTTTTAAATCAATAGATCTGAATTCTTAGTTTTGATTACAAACCTATTGATTAAAAAGCAGTTTTCAGTTGGCTCTCGAAATTTAAGTTATTTTATTGGAAATTTATCATTTTTAGTAAGTAGAAACTTTTTTTATTTCCAATGTCTACTTTCAAAATTATGCCAGAAAAACAATTGGATGATTCCAAAGATAAAGGATTGCCAAAGCTAAAGTCTTACCTAGCAGCAATCCTCAACGTTAAAGAAAAAGAACTAGATTTCTTACCCTGCTATTCAGGATATTTAGTATTTGTCAAAAGAAAGCAACCTGTCTGCATATGGATACATAAATCGGTCATTGAAGGAATATTAAAGTTTGGTTTTAATATAGCTGTTGGTACTGGATCTGATTTACTATTTAATATAGTTTGGGGAGGATCAATACTCAAAGAGCTTTTAAAAGGAGTTATACCGGATCCGTCACACGATACTTTGATTTTTATCCCTGGCTTACACAAGATTGAGTATGGTACAATTATTCCAGAAGCAGGGGCTTCAGGAATCGTTGTGAAAAGTTTAAACAAGGCATCTGATATTATAAATAAAACAGGTAAAACCTTTCTCAATTTATTGCCTAAAAACAATAATGGTCCTCCAAACGAAACTGAAGAAGAAGAATTTAATGAGATTGAAAAAAAATCTTACACTTATATTAAATTTCAAGACTTTTTGTATACTGTCTTAGCAAAAGAATCATTGAAAGGATCAATTCCCGGTTTAAATTCTGGTTTTGGTTTCAGGACAATTTTTAATGAAGCATCAATGAATTTCTTGCAGAATTTAGAGAAAGCGGGATTTAAACTTGAATACAAAGGAGAAAAGGGGTTTATTTAACTAACTAGGTTAGTATTTTATGAATAAAAATTCTAAAAAACTAGTTTTTCCATAAAAATTATAATCAAGAAAATTTAAATATAAAAAACTCTTTCTAGTTAGTTGAATTAATTGTTCAGCTAGTTGTAATAATGCTTGAGAAAAAAAAAGTTGCAATACTAGAACATTTTATGATTAAAAAAGTCATTAAATTAGCTGGTGAAGTTCCAGTAACAGTAGCTTGCAAATATTTCTATAATTATAAAGTGGGGTCTCTACTTATTGAGACTTCCAATAATGAATATGCCTGTTTAACTAAATCAGACATTATTAATGTGATTGGCCAAGGTTTAGATCCTGGTTTAGTTCGCTGTGAGGAGGTTGCTTCATTCCCTTTAGTTACTATTGATCAAAATGATACTCTGGAAAATGCAATGCTGCTGATGGCAAAAAAAGGAATTAAGCGTCTTTTTATCGTAGACGGTAGAAAAAATATCGTAGGTGTTATATCGAGCTCAGATATTCTTCGTATAGCCCCTGGGTTATTAGAAATATCTCGTGAAGAATTATTACTCAAATCTGTTGAATCTGTAAAGGAAATAGAAACCTTTGCTGGTAATTGTGATGATTGTAAAGGATTTTCAGAAAAGTTAACAGATGTTGGCGGATTTTTACTTTGTGAAAACTGTATAGCCAATCATCAAGACCAAGATGAAAGTTTAAATGAAGATGATGAATTCGTAGATTAAAACCAAGTTTACGGTGTTACAGTGCCTTTTTGGATCTACATGATTGAAGTAAAGCGAAATATTAAAAATACTGAAAAAAAGACAATTTATACAGGTTACACAAGTAATTTAACGAGACGAATAGACCAGCATAAAAATAATGTAGGGGCAAGATATACTATGGGTGAAAAGGAGATAAGGTTACTTTATACAGAATCTTTTAGTAATCGTTCAGATGCTATGAAAAGAGAAATTGAAATAAAAAAACTTTCAAGGACGGAAAAAGAAGAGCTAATAAAAAATTATAGTAGCTTACCAAATAATAGCTAAGAAAATTTAGAAGAAAAAATTATGTTAGTTTCAAATCATATTTTTGTTCAATTGATTTAATATTTTCCTGAGCTTGTTTCATAACATTAGTATATAAAGAATCGCCATGAACATCCATTGCGACAATAAGAGGGCCAAATTTTTTAGCATCAAAAACCCATAGAGCTTCTGGAGTACCTAAATCGAGCCAATGAACATCTTTCATCTTATTATCTTTAATACCATTTGCAGCTATGACACCAGCACCTCCAGTGAAAGCACAATAGACAGCTTTAAATTTTTTTAAAGCATCACCGGTTCGTTTGTCCATTCCTCCTTTTCCTACGATGATTTTAATACGATATTTTTCGATAAACTCAGCTTCGAATAAATTCATTCTAGAGCTAGTTGTGGGTCCCGCTGCTTTAACAAGCCATTCTCCCTTTTCATTTTTGTCAACAACAGGGCCACAGTGAAAGAGACCATTACCAACTAAATTAACAGGTAGAGGTTTGCCCTCTTTGGCAAATTCCAAAGCTCTATGATGTGCTTCGTCACGAGCCATGACCATTAAACCATTAACGTAAATAGTATCACCAATTTTAAGTTTTGTTACGTCATTATCTTTTAAAGGAAAGGTAAGAGTATATTCAGCCATTATAATACCTCCTAATGAACTAATGTTGGTTCTACCTTATGAGATAGAATCTCAACGCTATCATCAGCATAAATACGACCAATAGCACGTCTATTAGCCCAACATTGAATCAGAACGCCTACAGGTAAAGAAGCCGGATGACGCATACCAAATTCAATAAAAACATCATAGGCTGTCGTTTTTCCGCCTAAACCCATTGGTCCATAGCCTATTTGATTAATAGCCTCTAACAGCTCAACTTCCATTGCTGCAATTTCTGAATTATGATGTCGTTCGCCAACTTTTCGATATAAAATACTTTTTTTAGCTATTTTAAGAGCGATATCAGCTCCACCACCAACTCCAACACTCACGATAATAGGATTGCAAGGTTGACCAGAATGAGCATTAATAACTGTTTTCAGGACGGCTTCTTTAATACCTTTAATACCTTGACCTGGTTTAAGCATATATAGAGCACTCATATTCTCGGAACCACCACCTTTCGGGAAATAAGCAATTTCAAGATAATCAGCACCTTCAATAATATCGATATTAATGAAAGGAGCTAGATAACCAGTATTATTACCGGGATTCTTACCGGTTAATACATTAACTGTATTTGGCCGTACTGGAACTTGGACAGTTGCATCCTCTAATCCTTTCTGGATGCTTGTTTTCAAAGATTTCATCTTATCAAGCGGAAAATTCTCACCAATGTTGACGAAAAAAATAGGGTAGCCAGTATCTTGGCACATGACGGTTTTGGAATCACGTGCAGTTTCAAAATTTACTATAATACTATCCATTATATCTTTTGCAACACCAGTCTCAAAAGTAGTTCGTTCTCGCAATGATTGCTCCACATCTTCTGGTAAATCAGTTGTTGCGAGTCGAACAAGATCGATCACCAAGTTTCTGACTAATTCATTGACCATATTGAAAAACCAACCTCAAACTGAAGTATAAGGAATGATTGGTAATGAATCATAAATGTTGTTTTGAGTAGATTGTGAGTACCTATAACTAAATTCCCCTTAAAGGTTTTCATTTAGCCATTTCATCTCAATAATTAATCGATTTGTGATTCTTGGAAAAAATTTGATCCATAATTGATAAAAAATGAGTTTGTTACTTTTATTTATATTTTTATTTTGAGAATGTTAGATAATTAACAAATAAATCCATCAAAAATTAGCTGCTTTTATCCTAAAATAGATGAAAAAAATTTAAATTTAAATTATTGATTTATTGTATTAATTTTGGGAACTGATTAATTATATTCATGAAAGATATGAATTTACAGGTCACTCTATAGGCTACTAAATCCTTTATTGTCAGCTGTGTCCAACCAAGAATTGTTATATTATTCACCGTTACTTGTGGCGGTGCTATTTGTGAATAATAATTTGATAGTTTAAGGGCATAATTCAATAATTCATCTAATCATCCTATTTTATAATTCATTACTTCAATTTCTTGCAATATTGATGCTGCTTCCACGGCTTTATCTAGATTTTCCCACCAGAGATCGGTATCATTCGATCTTTCTGAAAACATCGTCTGAGTGAACTTTTGGATAGTTTGGTTTCCTAAATAGGTAGTCAGTATTGATTGTATATCTGGATTTATTGTTAAATTGTTTTTTTCATTATTTTCTTTTAGAATTCTTTTCAAATTTTCTAACTGAATTTGTATTTCAGCTTAATCACTAAAAATAAAAGTCAAAAAAATTGTGGCAGTTTAGTTAGAAAATTGATTGAAAATAGATATAATATAACTGGTAGTACTCATGAGTTCTTTCAGAATTGAATCAGACAGTTTCGGGGAAATAAATGTTCCATCAAATAAGTATTATGGTGCACAGACGCAACGCAGTATTCAAAACTTTCCTATTGGAAATGAGCATTTCCCTCGTGAATTTATTCGTGCTTTAGGTATTATTAAGAAAGCAGCTGCTATTGTTAACACTGAACTTGGATTACTAGATCCTAAACTTAGGGATGCAATTGTACAAGCGGCTGATGAAGTTATTGAAGGAAAATTCGATGATAATTTTCCCCTTGTAATATGGCAAACTGGATCAGGTACCCAAACTAACATGAATGCTAATGAGGTAATATCTAATAGAGCAATTGAAATTTTAGGCGGGCAATTAGGCTCAAAGAAACCAATTCATCCAAATGACCATGTTAATAAATCACAATCATCTAATGATGCTATACCAACAGCTATGCATATTTCAACAGTTGAACAATTAGTTCATTACTTGATACCAGCATTAGAATACCTTGAAGAGGGCTTAGAACGAAAGAGAATGGAATTTGGACCTATAGTTAAAATTGGAAGAACTCATCTTCAAGATGCTACACCTATTACTCTAGGTCAGGAGTTCTCAGGCTATGTAACACAAATTAACCATGGTATAAAGAGGATAAAAAATTCTTTGCCATTTTTATACCAATTAGCGTTAGGTGGAACTGCAGTTGGCACTGGACTAAATACTCAAGCTCAATATGCTGATAAAGTTTCAAAAAAAATAGCTGAGCTGACCAATCTTCCCTTTATAACTGGTGAAAACAAATTTGAGGGATTAGCAGCCCACGATGCATTGGTCGAGACCAGCGGTGCTCTCAAAGTTGTCGCAGTCTCATTAATGAAAATAGCAAATGATATCCGATGGATGGGAAGTGGTCCTCGATCTGGATTAGGTGAACTTATTTTACCGGAAAACGAACCTGGAAGTTCAATTATGCCTGGTAAGGTAAATCCAACACAAGCTGAAGCTGTTACACAGGTCGTTGCTCAAGTTATTGGCAACGATGCAACTGTAACTTTTGCTGGTTCCCAAGGTAATTTTGAATTAAATGTTT